>JBHELP010000203.1:0-35278 GCA_046263035.1 Candidatus Dormibacteria bacterium
TAACCCATGAGACCGTCATTGCGTCCCTCGGGAGGCAACTTGACGCCGTCGGTCCGCCCGTGCCGAGGGAGTTTGAAGGCATAATCTCGGCGACCAGTTTCCACATCGCAGAGGCGGCTACAACGACAGTGGCTGCTCGCCGCGGGCATGACCCGCCGGACTCGGTCGATATGCTTCTCGGTCTGTTATCCCTCTCGGAGGGCCCGTCGGGGCTCCTCTTGGCAGATTGGGACCAGCGAATCGGCCGTCTCCCGCGCGCTCGCCGAGACCGGTGTTCGTGACGCTGAGCGCATCGCCATGGCGATCCCGAATCCACTCATCGTTGCAGCTGAGAACGAGGCAGTCCGTCGAGGGTATGGCTACATCGGTGGGCATGAGGTGCTCCTGGCGCTGTTGTCGGGATCGCCTGACGATCTTGCGCAGCGCGCACTGAACAGCGTCGGCATCACCTACCAGCCCTACTCCGACCGCTTCGACGAGTTCCTGGCGACGTGCTATCCACCGAGCAGGCCTCCCGATCCCAATGTCACCGTGGCGAAACCAAACTCGGCCACCCGCCAGCTCTTTGGACGAGCCGAGGGTTTTGCCGCGAGGTCGGGCGTTGAAAGTGTTCGTTCGGAGCACGGATTGCTCGCATGGCTGTGGGAGCCCGGAGGAAATTCCGTCGTCGAATTGGAGCAGCTGTCGACGTCTGCAGAGCACCTGCTGGAGGCGCTGAGCGCCCTTGGGGTGAATCCACCGCCGCTCGAACTTCCCCAGCCCGACCGGACTCCGCGGGGGGAAATGGTTTTCCTGCCCCCGGAACGCCTATCGGATGTCATCGCCGAGTTGCAAAAGCTGCAGCTCCCGCCGGGTAGCTGGGGCTTCAACACCTACCAGGATCGCGCTTGGGTTAGAGGATATGCCCACATCGACCTGCAGGCAGTCGTCGACCGTGTGCTGGCAACGGCATCGGCGCCGGCACCCTGACTCGCGGCTGTGATGACTTTGAAAATGGCGCCCCTTGCAGGACTCGAACCTGCGACCTGCCGCTTAGAAGGCGGTTGCTCTGTCCGCTGAGCTAAAGGGGCCGGAACCCCTGACTCTAGTCCCGTGGCCGAGTGTCGCCGAGGGGTGGTGCGGCAGCGGCGGCACATCACCGGCCGCCAATCGCTGATAATCACACCTCTCCGAGGTGGCCATAGCTCAGCCAGGTAGAGCGCCAGGTTGTGGCCCTGGAGGTCGCGGGTTCGAGCCCCGCTGGCCACCCCACCGTTCGACCCCGTGCGCCCCGCGGTGCAGGGGTCGAGGCGCTACTTGCGGATCTGTCCCGACAGGTATGGCTGGGGGTCGACGATGCCGCCGCTCAACCTCGTCTCGAAGTGGACGTGGGGACCGGTGGAGTTTCCCGTCGAGCCCTCGAGGCCGATGGCGTCCCCCTGGTGCACCGTTTGCCCCGGTTTGACGGCGATGGTGTCCAGGTGTCCGTACACCGTGGTCAGGCCCCCGGCATGGGCGATGGCCACGTAGTTGCCGTAGCCCACCAGGCGCCCCTGCTCGTCAACGCTGGCGGTGGCAAGGATGACCCGGCCGTCCGCCGCCGCATGAACCGGCGTGTCCAGCGGGGCGGCGATGTCCAGGCCGGTGTGAAAGTGCGGATAGAAGATCCCGTTGTGGGTGGCGGGAGCCTCGAAGGGTAGATCGTTGGGTCCGAAACCAAGGGTGAGCGCACCTCCCAGGGGAGTGATAAGAGTGGGCCGGCCTGCGGCCTTCAGCAGCTTCGACGCCGGCGGGGGGCCCTGTGCCTGTGAGAGGCTCTCAGCGGCTTTGATCGCGTTCTCCTGCGAGAGCTGCGACTCGACGACCGAGAGGTTGAAGGCGACCGCAGCTCTGGCCTCCGGAGGGCCGGAGGCCGCGGCGGCGAGCAGCTCGACCCGCTGCGCCGGGTCCGCGGCCGCGGCGGCGAACAGCTGGTACTCGCTCTCCAGCGCCCTCTGATACGCCACCAGCGCGCTCTGATGATCACCGACAACGCGTGCAAGGTCGGCCGTGGCTCCGGGGGAGGGGGCGGCGAGGGCGGTCGGAGCCGGCGACGGGCTGGGTGGCATGGGCGTGGTGGTGGGCGAACTGACGCCGGGGCTGGGGCTCGTGCTGGTCGGGGTCGCCGGGGCGGCCCCCGGGGCGGCCCCCGGGGACCCGGGGACGGCTGCTGCTCGTGGATCGCCAAGGCGCTGGGTGAGGGTGGCGACCCGCGCTTCCTGGCGGGCCAGCTCCTGCTGGTGGGTGTCCAGATTCTGCTCGATGCTGACCAACCGGGCCCACGTCGAGGAGGCGGACGACGCCGGAGCGTGCAGGCGCGTGACGAAGAGCGTCTGGACACTGGGGACCCGGGCTGATGCAACTGGTGGGACGCGGGCTGCCTGGATGAGATCTCCGGCGGCACGAACGCCGGTCACCAGGAAGACTCCGACGGGGGCTGCGAGCGAGACCAGAGCCAGCCGCGCCGTCCACAGTCGAGCCGCGCGCAGGTCGACGAAGCGGTGCATGAGGCTTCGGGCGGCCGTCGGCACGGCGCTCGGCGAGCTCATTGCCTCCTCGGGCCGCCGGCGCCTGCGCCGAAGTACCAGCCCTGCGCCCACGAGTGCAAGGGCCGCGCCACCACCGCTTATGTATGGCACCAGGCTTGTGGCGCGGGCCGCCACGGAAGCCCCACCGCCGGCTGCCCTTTCGGAGGCATGCTTGATCAGGAAATGGCGCAGGAAGGGCCGGTCGGCGGTGGCCGGGTGCTCGATGATGGCGCTGACCTGTCCGGCCAGCACTGGGTCATCGACGATTCCCAGGATCGCCAGACGAGCGGCCGCAACCGCCGCCGTGGGCGGCGGTGAGGGAGCGCCGGGTGCCTTGGCTGCCTCCGGAGGTGCGCCTGACGGCCCAATGGTGGCGGGAGCCGGGGCACCGGGTGGCGGTTGGCCGGCGGCCACCGCCGGCGCGGGACCGCTCGAGGGTGCAGCCGTCGGCGTGGGGTTTGCTGCGGCGGTGGGTTTGGCAGTGGGGGGCGGAGTCGATGGGGGAGCAGTGGGCGGAGGGGTCGGTGTGGGCGTGGGGCAGGGGATCAGTGGGTTGCAGGGCAGCTGCGCGTGTCCCGTCAGCGCACCGGAGAGGGGTAGGACGCAGGCGATTGCCCACACCGCCACCGCTCCGGCGGCCCTGGCGGGGCGTGCCGAATTACCTCTCCACATACGTCCCCTTCTCATGATGTCCGACTCCATGGTAGGGGACGATCGCCCTCTGGAGTCACCGGTGCGCATCCGGTGACGGCGGCGTCACGCTCCTATCGGAGGTGGAGAACGCCTCTCAGATAGGGGGCGGGATCCACGGCCGACCCGTTCACCCTGGTCTCGAAGTGGAGGTGGGGACCGGTCGAGTTGCCGGTGGAGCCCTCATGGCCGATCACGGCCCCCTGCTCGACGGTCTGCCCTGGCTTGACGTTGATGCTGTCCAGGTGGCCATACACCGTGGTGAACCCGTTGCCGTGCGAGATGGCCACGTAGCGACCGTAGCCCACGAGCTGGCCTCCATCTCCGACGCTTGCCGCTGCCAGGATCACCCTGCCCCCCGCCGCGGCATGCACTGGAGTGCCCTCCGGCGCGGAGATGTCGATGCCGGTGTGGAAATGCTCGAAGAAGCGGCCGTTGCGGCTCACCGGCGGCTCAAAGGATAGCGAGGTGGGTCCGAAGCCCTGCTCGATGGCTCCGCCCATTGGCGAGATCAGCGTGGGACGGCCGACTGAGCGCAGCAGGGAGGTGATCGGGTCGGTGCGGGGCGCGGCGGCCTCGGCCGCGGCCAGGGCCGCCTCCTGGTTCTTCTGCGCCTCGACCACATCGAGGTCGTACTTCACCGCCGGCGCCGCATCCGGGTGGCCGGACGCCGCAGCCACCGCCACCAGATTGTGGCGAACGGGGGGGCTCTGAACCGCCCCCTGGAAGAACTCGTACTCGGACTGCAGCAGCTTGTCATAGACCGCGACGGCGACCTCATGCGCGCTCACCAGCTGCTGCAGCTGGGCCTGCAGCTGGGGTGCCCGAGGTGAGTTGGGAGGTTCGGACTGGAGGGCGCCGCTCAGCCGGCTCACGCCGGCCTCCTGGGCGGTGAGATCGTTGCGCTGCTTCTCGAGGTTCTGCTCGATGGTCACAAGCTGGCTCCAGTCCGCCGACAGGGCCGCCTGGGTGATGCCCGCGGTCAGGGCGCCGGCATTGACCACCGGCGCCTGGGTGGGGAGGGGTGCTCCACGGTGGCCGAAGCTGCCCACCCTGGATGCCGGGACAGGTGAGGAAGAGGAACGGTTTGACACGGACACCGCAAACCCGGCGACGATAACGGTGGCGGGCACCAGCACACCTACCACGGTCATAAGGCGGCTGCGCGATTGCAGGCGCGGTCGGGCGATGACCGAGGGGCGACGCCCCCACCAGGCCGGCGCAGACAGCTGTGGCAAGCGTCGACGGGCGACCGGCGTTCGCGCTGGTGGCTCGGCTCCCGCCGGCGCCGCAGCGGCCCGCAGGACAAGCCGCCGAAGGCGCACCGGGAGGCACGCGCGGAGCAACGACAGATGACCTGCAAGGGCACCGGCGCCGCCGAGGCGGAGGACGCGGCGGCTGGTGCCCCGGATATACAGAAGCGCCCCGAGCAGACCGCCGACAAGCAGGGCCATCGTCACCAGGGCGGCGACCGACGAGCGGGACGTGCCGCCGCTGGCGGTGGGCTTGGCGGTGGCGTGGGTGGCGGCCGTGGGCATGGCCTTGAAATGAAGGAGCGACGGCCGTTCGGCTGCCACGGGATGCTGGAGAACCTCGGTGACCTTCCTGGACAGCGCGGGGTCGTCGATGACGCCCGTGACCCCGAGGGCGCCGCGAGCGACCGGTTTCGGACTGGGTGTGGGTGAGGCTGTTGGGGGGGTGGGCTTGGCCGCGGTGGTGGTCCCTGGCGGTGGCTTGGCGCCCGGTGCCGCCGTTGGCGGGGGGGCGGCCGTGCACAGCGGGGGGGCCACCAGGGGCGCACATGGTATGGGCAGATCCGCTGCCCGCGGTGTGGACGTGGCGGCGAGCGCAAGCCCCGATGCCAGCACGATGCCGGCCACCGCCACCGACCCCCTCGGCCTGGCGGCGCGCCTCAAATAGGTTTCCCCCCGATCATCTGTGTGCTCTCCGGTTGTACGCCTCCGGCCCTCCTGCGGGGAGGGGAGGGGGCGGCAAACGTGCGAACGTCGGGCCGATCCTACCAGCCCCCGGCGCCCCTTGTGTCAAGCGGCGCAGGGATGTCACATGGCGAAGGCTCACGAGTCCCATCGCGCGGCCTCAGCGGAGCCGGGTGCCACCCATGAGGATCTCATCACAGCCGCGAGCGGCGTTGCGTCCCTCGGCAATCGCCCAGACGATGAGCGATGCTCCGCGGTGCGCATCGCCGGCAGCGAAGACCCCGGGCACCGAGGTCTGGAAGTGTTCGTCGACAGCGACGTTGCCGCGGCCGTCCAGGGTGGCCCCGAGCTCTTCGAGCAGCCCGGTGTGCACCGGATGGACGAAGCCCATGGCCAGCAGCACGAGGTCCGCCTCGACGGTGAACGCAGTGCCGGGTACCTCCACCAGCCCCCGCCGACCGTCCACCGTGCGCGGCTCCACGCGGACGCCGTGAAGCCGCTCCACGTGGCCATCGTGACCACTGAACCGGACGGTCTGGATGCTGTAATCGCGAGAGCCGCCCTCCTCGTGCGCCGAGGATGTGCGCATCACCAGGGGCCAGCTCGGCCAGGGGTTGCCGAAGGGGCGCTCATCGGGAGGCCGGGGCATGAGCTCGTACTGCTCCACGGACCGGCAGCGCTCGCGAAGGACGTTGCCCAGGCAATCAGCGCCGGTGTCCCCGCCACCCAGGATGATCACGCGCCTGTGCCGGGCGGTGATCTCATCGGCGCCGGGAATGTCCTCGCCGGCAACACGGCGGTTCTGCTGCGAGAGGTAGTCCATGGCGAGATGGATCCCCTGGAGCTGCCGTCCGGGAACGTCCAGCTCACGCGGCTGACCCGCGCCGATGGCAATGATAAGGGCGTCGTGGCTGCCGCGCAGATCGTCGAGGGCGACGTCGACGCCCACCTCGCACCCCGTCTCGAATAGCACCCCCTCGGCCCGCATGAGCTCCAGGCGCCGATCAACCAGCCATTTCTCGATCTTGAAATCCGGTATTCCATAACGGAGGAGGCCGCCAATCCGGTCCGATCTCTCGAGGACGGTGACCGTGTGTCCGGCGGAATTGAGTTGCTGCGCGGCGGCCAGGCCCGCCGGCCCGGAACCGATGACGGCGATCCGGCGGCCGGTGCGATGCGCAGGGGGCTGGGGCGTCACCCATCCCTCGGCAAAGGCCCGGTCGGCAATTGACTGCTCGATGCGCTTGATGGTCACCGGCTCGTCGTTGATCGAGAGGACGCAGGCCGGCTCGCAGGGCGCAGGACACAGCCGTCCCGTGAACTCCGGGAAATTGTTGGTCAGATGGAGGCGATCGATCGCGCCCCGCCAGTCGTCCCGGTAGACGAGATCGTTCCACTCCGGTATGAGGTTGCCGAGCGGGCAGCCGCTGTGGCAGAACGGCACACCGCAGTCCATGCAGCGGGCACCCTGGTCCCGAACCGCCACCGGTGCGTCGGGGAGATACACCTCGCGGTAATCGCCCACGCGCTCATCGATGGGTCGCCGGGGCTGCGCCTGGCGGTGGATCCTGACGAAGCCTCCCAGCTCCCCCATCAGGCGGCGGCGGGAGTCCGGCCGGCCAGGACGCCCTTGTAATCGATGGGCATGACCTTGGTGAAGAGCGCGCTCATGGCCTCACCACTCTCGAGGAGCCGGGCGGCGACGGAGCTGCCGGTGTGCAGCAGGTGGCGCTGGAGCAGGGAGCGGAGGAGCTCGAGGTCGTCGTTTTCGGCCACGCCCTCGAGGAGCACGGAGCCCAGGTTGCAGCGACTCTCCAGGGCCCCGTCCTCATCGAGCACGAAGGCGATGCCCCCGCTCATGCCGGCGGCGAAGTTGCGGCCCACCGAACCGAGGATGACGGCGACCCCATGGGTCATGTACTCGCAACCATGATCGCCGACGCCCTCGACGACGGCCTGGGCTCCGCTGTTGCGAACGCAGAACCGCTCGCCGGCGCGGCCCCGGAAGAAGGCCTCGCCGGCGGTGGCCCCGTAGAGCGCCACGTTGCCGATGATGATGTTCTCCTCCGCCACCAGACGTGAGCCCGGTGAAGGCGCGACCACGATCCGGCCTCCGGAGAGACCCTTGCCGATGTAATCGTTGGCGTCGCCGTGCAGGGTGAGGCTGATGCCGCGCGCCAGCCAGGCGCCGAACGATTGGCCGCCGGAGCCGGTGAGATCGATCCGGATGGTGTCGTCGGGCAGCCCCGCGGCGCCGTGGCGGCGAGCCACCTCGCCACTCAGCATGCCCCCCACGGTGCGATGTCGATTGGTGACCGGCAGCTCTATCCGCACCGGCCGGCGACCACTCAGGGCCGGCTCGGCGGCGGCGATGAGTTGATGGTCCAGTGCCCCCTCCAGGGCGTGGTCCTGAGCGATCGTGTGGCGGATGCTGCCGCCCTCGACACCCTCGGCCCTGTGGAGCAGCATCGAGAAGTCCAGACCCCGCGCCTTCCAGTGATCTATCGCCCGACGGCTCTCCAGGACGTCGACGCGGCCGACCATGTCCTCGAAGCGCCGGAAGCCCAGCCGGGCCATGTGCTCACGCACGTCCTCAGCGAGGAAGAGCATGAAGTTGACGATCCAGTCCGCCTTGCCCGCGTAGCGCCGCCGCAGGACCGGATCCTGGGTGGCTATGCCCACTGGGCAGGTGTTGAGATGGCAGACGCGCATCATGATGCAGCCCGTCGCCACCAGCGCGGCGGTGGCGAAACCGAACTCCTCGGCTCCCAGCAGGGCCCCGACCACGACGTCGCGACCCGTCTTCATCTGGCCGTCCGCCTGGAGGACGACGCGGCTGCGCAGGTCGTTCATAACCAGGACCTGCTGGGTCTCGGCGATCCCCAGCTCCCAGGGCACGCCGGCATGCTTGATCGACGACAGGGGAGAGGCCCCGGTGCCGCCCTCGTAGCCGGCGACGGTGATGTGATCGGCGTGCGCCTTGCTGACACCGGCGGCGACGGTGCCGACGCCGACCTCGGCGACCAGCTTGACGCTGATGCGAGCCTCGGGATTGACGTTCTTGAGGTCGTGGATGAGTTGGGCGAGATCCTCGATCGAGTAGATGTCGTGGTGGGGAGGGGGCGAGATGAGTCCGACACCCGGGGTGGAAAAGCGTAGGCGGGCGATGGTCTCGTCCACCTTGTGGCCGGGCAGCTGACCGCCCTCACCGGGCTTGGCCCCCTGGGCAATCTTGATCTGCAACTCGTCGGCGTTGACCAGGTACTCGGCGTTGACCCCGAAGCGCGCCGAGGCCACCTGCTTGATGGCGCTGCGCCGCCAGTCGCCATCGGGGTCCGGCCGGTAGCGATCGGGGTCCTCCCCGCCCTCACCGGTGTTTGAGCGACCGCCAATGCGATTCATGGCCACTGCCAGCGTCTCGTGCGCCTCCTTGCTGATGGAGCCGTAGGACATGGCACCGGTGGAGAACCGTCTGACGATCTCCATGGCCGGCTCCACCTCCTCGAGGGGCACCGGGCCTCGGTCGGGCACGAAGTCGAAAAGGCCGCGGAGCGCCTTGAGGCGCCGACTCTGATCGTCCACCATCGCCGCGTACTCCCGGTAGTACGAGCGGTCCCCAGTCTTGACCGCGTGCTGCAGCTTGCCGATGGTCTCGGGATTCCACTGGTGGAACTCGCCATGGCGGCGCCACTGATAATCGCCACCATCGTCGAGGGCGAGCCGGTCGACCGGCTCGGCGGTGAAGGCGGCGGTGTGGCGCGCCAGCGCCTCGGCGGCGATGACGTCGAGCCCGATGCCGCCGATACGGGAGGGGGTGCCGCAGAAGTACCGGTCGATGACCTCGGGACTGATGCCGATGGCCTCGAAGATCTGTGCACCGCAGTACGACTGGATCGTCGAGATGCCCATCTTGGAGATGGTCTTGAGGAGACCGGTGCCGATCGCCCGGATGAAGTTCGCCTCCGCCTTCTCGGCATCGACCCCGGCTGGAAGCAGACCGCGCCGCTGGACGCCGGCGATGGTGTCAAAGGCCAGGTAGGGGTTCACGGCCTCGGCGCCGTAGCCGATGAGCAACGCGAAGTGCATCACCTCGCGGGCCTCCCCCGTCTGCACCACAAGACCGGCGGCGGTCCGGGTACCGCTCCTCACCAGGTGATGGTGGACGGCGGCGGTTGCGAGCAGACTGGGTATGGGCACATGGGCCTCGTCGACATCGCGGTCGCTGAGGATGAGGATCGTGGCACCCTCTTCTATGGCGTCCGAGGCGGCGCGGCAGAGCCGTTCGAGCCCCTCCCTCAACCCCGTGTCACCGTCGCCGGGATGGAACAGCATGGGAATGACAGCGGTTGGGAACGATCGCTCGGCGGCGGCGCGCCTGATCCGCCGGACGTCCCGAGTGCGCAGGATGGGGTGGTCCAACTCGAGGCGGTGCGCCTGGTGAGGACCCTCTTCCAGGAGGTTGCTGCCCGCCCCCAGCGAGGTGACCAGCGACATCACCATCTTCTCCCGGATGGGATCGATGGGCGGGTTGGTCACCTGGGCAAAGAGCTGCTTGAAGTAATTGAAGAGGGGCAGGGGTCGGTCACTGAGCACCGCCGGCGGGGAGTCGTTGCCCATGGAGCCGATCGGCTCGCTACCACTGGCCATCGCGGGGGCCAGCAACAGGCGGACGTCCTCCTCGGTGTAGCCAAATGCGGCCTGCCTGACCAGCAACGTCTCGGGGTCGGGCGGATGCTCCTCATCGGAGGGGCAGGGAAGCGAGTCCAGGTGAACGGTCCCCTCCCGGATCCAGCGCCCGTAGGGCCGCCGGGCGGCGAGCTCGCTCTTGCACTCGCCGTCCTCGCGGATGCGCCCCGCCGCGGTGTCGACAAGCAGCAGCTTGCCGGGCTCCAGCCGCCACTTGCGGACGATGCGCTCGGCGGGGATGTCCAGCACCCCTGTCTCGGAGGCCATGACCACCAGGCCGTCCGTGGTCACCAGGTAGCGTGCCGGCCGCAGCCCGTTGCGATCGAGGGTTGCCCCGATGACCCGTCCGTCGGTGAAGGCGATTGCCGCCGGCCCGTCCCAGGGCTCCAGCAGGCAGGAGTGGAACTCGTAGAAGGCGCGCCGCTCCTCATCGAGAAACGCATTGTCGTGCCACGCCTCGGGGATCATCATCATCATGGCGTGCTCGACGGAGCGCCCGGTCAGTGCCAGTAGCTCCAGGGCGTTGTCGAACTGCCCGGAATCCGAGCCCCGGTCGTCGATGATCGGGGCAAGCTTGGCAATATCAGGACCGTACAGCGGGCTCCGGAAGGCCGATTCGCGAGCCCTCATCCAGTTGGCATTGCCGCGGAGCGTGTTGATCTCACCGTTGTGCGCCGAGTAGCGGAAGGGTTGGGCGATGTCCCACCGGGGCAGGACGTTCGTCGAGAAACGGGCATGCACCATCGTCAGCGCCGACACCACGTCCGTCTCCAGCAGATCCGGGTAGAAGGCGGTGAGCTGATGGGCCATCAGCATGCCCTTGTAGATGAGCGTCCGGCAGCTCAGGCTGGAGATGTAGAGGTCCTCCAGGCCGCCGGCGGCCGCGCGGCGCTCGATCACCCGGCGTACAACGTAGAGACGGCGTTCCAGCGCCTGGTCCTGGAGGCCGCCGGCGGCGACGAAGAACTGGCGGATGCGCGGCTGCGAGCGGCGCGCCACCTCGCCGATGGCCCCCGGCTCCACAGGTACATCGCGCCAGCCGAGGAGCTCCATGCCCTCCTCCAGGCAGGCGGCGGCGATGAGCTCCTCCGCCTCGCGAGCTTCGTGCCCGGCGCCGGGGAGGAAGGCCATGCCCACCCCATAACCGCCGTTCGCGGGAAGCTCGACACCGCAGACCCGCCGCAGGAAGGCGTCGGGAACCTGGATGAGCACTCCGGCGCCGTCACCGGTCTCGGGGTCGCAGCCGCAGGCTCCGCGGTGGCCGAGGTTGATGAGCGCCTCGATGCCCTGGGCGACTATGGCGTGACTGCGCTCGCCGGAGATGCTGGCCACGAAGGCCACCCCGCAGCCGTCGTGCTCGAAGCGCGGGTCGTATAAAGGGGGGAGGGGGCGTGCCAAAGCACCGCCATCGCGGTGTCTCCCCCTGTGTGTGCGGATAGGCCGATGCATTGTGGTGATGGTGAAGGGCGCTCGGATCCGGGACCAGCCCCTGTATAGCCCCCCGGCCGGTTCCCCCGGGGACACCAACTGGACAGCTAACACTACCGAAAACCGGTCTCGGCAGCGCACCGTGGCCTCCGCCAGGGGCTACCATGCCGCCCGACGCCCACCACCGATGCACCGCCCACGCCACCCCGGCCCGCGCCGGCGCCACTTCGGGAGACCTCGCGCATGGCTCAGAACCCGCCCCCGGTGGCTGCTGAGCCGCCCGCCGGCGCCACCTCGGGAGACCTCGCGCAGCGCTCAAACCTCGCCGCCCATGTCCGCTGAGCCGTCCGCGGGCCGCCGTACCGCGCCCGTGCGGCCGCCCGGTCGGCAACGGGCATCCCTACGGCCGCCGGGTCGGCTGCGACCCTGGTGGCTGTCACCCCTCAGCGTCCTGGTGGCGCTCGGTGGCTTCGGTCTCTACGGTGTCTGGACGGCTCTCGTCGCCGGCCGCTCGGAGTTCGGACCCTACCTGTCACCCTTTTTCTCGCCCCGGCTGGGCGGCATGGGCAGCGTCTCACCCGCCCTGTGGATCCTGCCCATCCCGCTGCTCTTCCGCACCAGCTGCTACCACTACCGCAAGGCCTACCACCGATCGTTCTTCGGCCATCCGCTGGCCTGCGGCCGTCCGGAGGGGCGGCGGCGGAGCTACCGTGGCGAGACGCGACTCCCGCTGTCCCTCAACAACCTTCATCGCCTGGCCCTTTATCTGTCACTTATCGTGCTCGCCTTCCTCTGGGTGGATGCACTGGAGTCGTTCTCCAGCGGAGGCCGTGCCCGTGTGGGGCTTGGATCCCTTCTGATGCTTCTCAATGTCATCCTGCTCAGCGGCTACACCCTGGGATGCCACTCCCTGCGCCACCTGGCCGGTGGCGGCCTGGACTGCTATTCCCGTGCCCGTTGCGGGACCGCTCGGCGCGGCGCCTGGCGGGGGGTCACTGCGCTCACCGCCCGGCATGGGGTGTGGGCCTGGTCCAGCCTTGCCGGCGTTGTGGCCGTGGATGTCTACATCCGCGCTCTCCAGCATGGTCTGGTCGACGCCCACATCGGCGGCTGATGGGGGAGCCTCACGACACGCATGACTGCGACGTCCTGGTGATCGGTGCGGGGGGCGCGGGATTGCGAGCCGCCATTGCGGCGGCGGAGTCCGGTGCCAGCACCACCGTGGTCTCCAAGTCCCTGCTGGGCAAGGCCCACACTGTGATGGCGGAGGGGGGCATAGCGGCGGCGCTCGGCGGGGTCGACGCCGAGGACGATTGGGAGACCCACTTCGCCGACACCATGCTCGGTGGCCAGATGATCAACAACTGGCGCATGGTGGACATCTATGCCCGGGAGGTGATCGAGCGGGTCCACGAGCTGGAGCGGTGGGGCGGCCTCTTCGACCGCACCGATGTCGGCCGGATCCTCCAGCGCGCCTTTGGCGCGCACAGCTGGAGACGGCTATGCCACGTCGGCGATCGCACCGGCCTCGAGCTCATCCGCACCCTGCAGGACCGCGTCGTGGCCAGCGACGGAGTGCGCATCCACATGGAACACACGGTCACCACGCTGCTCAGGGAGGGCGAGACGATCGCCGGCGCCCTCGCCTATCGGCGCGGGGACGGCGGCTTCGTGGTCTACCGGGCGGGGGCGGTGGTCCTCGCCGGCGGAGGGTGGGGCCGCATGTACCGGCACACCTCCAACTCGTGGGAGGGGGTCGGCGATGGTGCCGCCCTGGCTCTTGAGGCTGGCGCCGAGCTCATCGACATGGAGTTCGTGCAGTTCCATCCCACCGGGATGATGTGGCCGCCCGGGGCGCGGGGCATCCTCGTCACCGAGGCCGTCCGCGGTGAGGGCGGTCACCTCTACAACGCGGAGGGCAGGCGGTTCATGGCCGACCACGACCCCGAGAAGCTGGAGCTCAGCAGCCGGGACGTCGTGGCTCGGGCGATCCACCGTGAGGTTGAGGAGGGCCGCGGCAGTCCCCACGGGGGCGCCTTTCTGGACATCCGCCATCGAGGCCCAGAGCACATCCGGCGCACGCTTCCCTCGATGTGTGAGCAGTTCGAGGCGCTGGCGAGCGTCGACATCACCCGTGAGCCCATGGAGGTGGGACCCACCATCCACTACACCATGGGGGGTGTACGCGTGGATCCCGAGACCGCGGCCACCCGCGTCGCCGGCCTATACGCCGCCGGCGAAGTGGCCGGCGGCCTCCACGGCGCCAATCGCCTGGGGGGCAACTCGCTCGGCGACATCCTTGTGTTCGGCCGCCGGGCGGGTCTGGCCGCCGCCGAGTGGGCGACAGCACGGCGGCGGGGCCGGGGGCGGCACGACGCTCAGGCCGTTGCCGCCGGCCAGGCCTCCATGCTGGCCCCGCTGGACACGTCTCCGCGTGTCGAACCACCGGAGAGCCCGCACCGCCTCCATGAGGCCCTCCAGGATGTCATGCAGGAGGATGCGGGCATTGCCCGGACGGGCGTGTCCCTTCAGCGCTCGCTCGAGCTCATCGGCGAGCTGGCCGAACGCAGTCGCCGGCTCAGCGTCAGCGGGGGACGCACCTTCAACCCCGGCTGGCAGGCCTGCCGCGACCTCGCCTGCATGCTCATCGTCTCAGAGGCCATCGTGCGCAGCGCTCTGGCCAGGACTGAGAGCCGTGGAGCCCACTGGAGATTGGACTACCCCCAGCGTGACGACGCCGATATGCACAACAACGTGGTCGCCCTGGACACTGTGATGTCGGTGACGGCGGTGGCCGTGGAACCCATGCCGGCGGAGATCCGATCGCGGCTCTCCAGAAGCCGACTCGCACCTGGGGGCGAGCACCGGTGAACGGCCCGTCGCGCCCCCGCCACGCCGCCCGTCGCATGGACCTCACCGCGACCGGCACGCCCACCCCGGTGGAGCCGTTTGCGGGCTCGCCGGACGCGGTCCACCTGCGCATATTCCGGGGCATCCCCGGCGCCCCGGGCGCAGAGATCGACTATCGGGTGCCGGCGGTCACCGGCATGGTGGTGCTCGACGCCATCCACTACATCCAGCACCATCTGGACACCGACCTCGCCTGCCGGTGGAACTGCAAGGCCGCCAAATGCGGATCATGCGGCGCCGAGGTGAACGGCCGGCCGGTGCTGCTCTGCAAGACGCGCGTCGACGCACTTCCCCCGGGCCCGATCACGGTGGGGCCGATGCAGGCCTTTCCGCTGATCAAGGACCTGGTCTGCGATGTGTCGGCAATGTACGAGCTGAATCGGACGATCCGCCCCTTCAGCGCCGAGGACGGGGATGGCGGCGATGCGACCGAGCCCTGGCGCATCGCACCCGGGGACATCGGGCGGCTCTACGAGTTCCGCCGATGCATCGAGTGCTTCCTGTGCCAGGACGTCTGCCATGTGCTCCGTGACCACGACGCCGGGGAGCGATTCCTGGGACCGCGCTACTTCGTCCGGGTGGCGGCGCTGGAGATGCATCCCCGCGACCTGGGCGACCGCATCGAGCAGACCCGGACGTCGGGAGGGCTGGGCTACTGCAATGTGACCAGATGCTGCACCGAGGTCTGCCCGGAGCACATCAACATCACCGATGACGTCATCATCCCGCTCAAGGAGCGCGCCGCCGACAGGCACTGGGACCCCTTGCGCCTCATCGGCCGCCGTCTTCGTAAACGGGGCCTGGGAAGGCGGCCGCATCTTCCCACCGCGCCGCCATGACCGGCGAGCTGATCATGGTGCTCGTCGCGTTGGGCCTGCTCGCCGCTTTCATCGTCTTCTATCGATATTCGCGCACCCCCGCCTGGGAGACGTCGGAGACACGGCAGGCATTGCTCAATGTGATCGTCGCCGTCGGCCCGCTTCTGGGCATGCACTACAAGCCGCCGCGGCCACCGCTACCGGGGATCATGACCCCGGGGCCGGAATCCGCTGACGAGGACCCCTTCCCGGGCCCGGAGGCGGAGCTCAGGAGTCCGCCGGAAACCCCTCACGGAGTGGACCGGCCAGGTCAGGGAGGTGACCGGCAATGATGTCGACGACCTCGCGGACGGCGGCGACGGAGGCCTTGAGCGCCGCAACCTCCTCCTCGACGAGCTCAATCTCCACCACCTCTATCAGCCCACCTGCGCCGAGGCGGCAGGGAACTCCGGTGAACACCCCTTCGATCCCGTATTCCCCCTGGAGCCGCACGCTGCAGGGCAATACCCGCCCCGTGTCGAGAAGGATGGCGTCGGCCATCTGAGCCACCGCCGCGCTGGGGGCGTAGTGGGCGCTCCCGGTGCGCAGGAGCTCGACGATCTCGGCGCCCCCGTCACGGACGCGCTGGACGATGGCTTCGAGCCGCGGACCCGGGATCAGCTCGCTGACCGGGACACCGGCGACGGTGGCCAGGCGGGTGAGGGGCACCATGGTGTCGCCGTGGCCCCCGAGCACATGAGCGTGCACGTCGGTCACCGAGGCGTCGAGCTCCATCGCCAGGAAGGTGCGGAAGCGAGCGGTGTCCAGGATCCCCGCCATCCCGATGACCTGCTCGCGGGGGAGTCCACTGGCGGCGTGGGCGACTTGGGCCATGGCGTCGAGGGGGTTGGTCACCACCAGCAGCACGCACTCGGGAGAGCCCCTGGCGATCTCCGCGGCCACCGTCCGGACCACACCGGCGTTGACCGTGACCAGCTCATCGCGGGACATGCCCGGCTTTCTGGCCACGCCCCCGGTCAGGACGACCAGATCGGAGCCCTCGGAGTCGTCATAGCCGTTGCTGCCGGTGATGATCGTGTCATACCCGCAGATCGGTCCCGCCTGGCGCATGTCCAAGGCCCGACCCTGGGGCAGCCCCTCAATGATGTCGACGAGGACGATGTCGGCGTTGTTGCGCTCCGCCAGGCGTTGGGCGACCGTCGAGCCGACATGGCCGGCCCCGGCGACGGTGATCTTGGCGCGCATGGAGACTCCGTACGGTTGACGGCTCTGGGAACCACACCCTGGAGGGGCGGCGCCGGGCAGCATAGGTGAGAGCATCATCGCCTCATGGTCATCCCCTCCGCGCGCCGCCGCCAGGCCGCTCGCGGTTCTCGCCGGCGCCGTCCCGCAGGGGCATCGCGGCGCCTGCCCCTGGTGGTCGAGCGGTTGGCCGCCGAGTACCCGGCGCCCGAGTGCGCGCTCATCCATAGGTCGCCCCTCCAGCTGCTCGTCGCCACCATCCTCAGCGCCCAGTGCACCGACGAGCGGGTCAACCAGGTCACGCCGGTTCTCTTCGCCCGGTACCCCGGCGCCGCCGAACTGGTCGGCGCCGGTCGCGCCGAGTTGGAGGAGGTCATCCGCCCCACGGGCTTCTTCCATGCCAAGGCGCGTGCCATCCAGGAGATGTGTCAAGACGTGGTGACCCGCTACGGGGGATCGGTGCCGATGCGCATGGAGGAGCTGGTCACCCTTCGCGGGGTGGGCCGCAAGACCGCCAACGTGGTGCTCGGCGTGGCCTTCGGCACCCCCGGGTTCCCCGTGGACACCCACGTCACGCGGCTCACCCACCGGCTGCGCCTCAGCGCCGGCACGGACCCGGTGGCCATCGAGGAGGACGTCTGCGGCATGGTCCCGGCGGAGCACTGGACGGATCTGGGACTGCGCCTCATCCTCCACGGCCGCCGCGTCTGCACCGCCCGGCATCCCGCCTGTGCCCGCTGTGTCCTCAACGACCTCTGCCCGAGCGCAGACCTGGGCCCGGCCCCCTGAGGGACACGCCCTCGGGCATGCCGCTAGGCGGGTGCGCCCCCTATCCGGAGGGCCCAGGATCGTGCCTGGTCGTCGGGCACCGGAGTGTGGCCGTCGAGGGACTGGGCCAGGCGCTTGGCCTCGATGGGGGAGAGACGGAGCCGCCCCGCCGCCTCGGGGGTGATGAACTCCGCCTCGATGCAGAGATCGATGAAGGTGGTCAGCTGGGCCGGGTCCAGAGGGTCCAGGGCACGGATCTTGCGCACCAGCCGCTCCCGCTGGCTGGGGAGATAGACACCCAGATCGGCGAACGCGAGCAGGACGGCTTTGGCGAGGTCCAGAAGATCGTCCACGGCGTGCGGCTCAGCTGGTCGGGGTGAGACGCTGCACGGCGACGCGGGTGACCATCGCCGTCATGGTACCTGGCCGACCGCGGGAGTCGACACATCTGCGCGATCGCCGGAGCCCGCGGCCAGGGCCGCGGCCAGCAGGCCGGCGACGCCCACCGTCTCAGCGCTCCGTGCCGCCCGCCAGCGGCCGTCGTCGAGGTTCTCCAGCAGCTCATCGTAGAGAGAGACGTAGAGGTCGTTGACCATGCCCCGGTCGCTGAGGGCCTCAACGCGGCTGGCCACCTCATCAGGGCCGGGGTTACCCACGAAGAGACCATCGTTCTCCCAGTGGAGCCGCAGACCCTCGGCGCGGTGTTCGAAGGTGATCAGGTTACGGCGGGAGCGACCCTGGTAGGTGACATGGATCTCGGCAGTTCCCCTGCCCAGCGAGAGGGTCACCGTGGCGCTCTCGGCGCCGCCGTCGCCGGAGCGCGCGCAGCCCACCACCCGAGCTGCGGGGTCCAGGCCCCAGCAGAGGGCCAGGTAGTGGACGGCGTGGTCGCCGAGGATGCCGCCCTCCCGGAGTGGCTGGGCGCGCCAGCCGCCGGCGCTCAGGGGATCGGTGCCGGGCCGCTCCACCAGCACGCTCAGCGAGAACTCCTCGTCGCGGCGGCGGGCCTGGCGCACGGCCTCGGCGAAGAGACGCCAGGTGGGCGCATGGCGGTACTGGAGGACGGTGGCCATCAGGGTCTCGGGGTGGCGCCTGCGCAACTGTCTCAGGGAGGCCACGTCGGAGGCGTCGAGACCGACCGGCTTCTCGCACAGCACGTGGATGCCGCGCTCCACAGCGGCGGCGATGGCGCGCCTGTGGGCGCTCGGCGGGGTGGCCACCACGAGGATGGTCGGCGAGGTGGCGTCGAGCATGGCCTCCACAGCGTCGAAGGCCCGGGCGCGGGGGAGATGGCCCAGCGCGGCGTCCAGTCGCGTGCCATCGTGATCGGCGATGCCCACAACCTCGGGTGGGGCCGGGCGGCCCGGGTGGCCGAGGGCGGGAAGGTGCGCTCGCATGGCGGCGGAACCAACCCCGCAGATGGCCAGCCGCACTCCGGAGCCGTCAGTGGCTTCCCCGACGGCCGCGGAGGCCGTCAACCGGCGAGCGCGGCCGACAGAGCTTCGAGTGCCTGATCAGCCTCCGCCTCAGTGAGAACGAGAGGGGGGTTGAGCCGCACCGAGGGAACGTCACCCACCGTCAGCAGGCCCCTGTCGAGGCAGCCCCGGAACAGGCGGCGGCAGAGGTCGGGCGACGCGGCGCTCCCGGATTCGGGATCCACCAGGTCGAAGCCGAGCATCATGCCCGCCCCTCGTGAGGCGGCCAGGTATGGGGAGCAGCGTTCGATCTCCTTGAGTCCCCGGGCCAGCCGGCCGGCGACGGTACTGACATTGTCGAGGAAGCCGGGCGCCGTGATGATGTCCAGCACGGCAATGCCGGCGACGCAGGCCAGCGGGTTGGCTCCGTAACTGCTCGAGGTGGCCGACGGCTCGGCAAAGATGCTGCTGTCCCAGAGCCGCGAACCGGCCGCCACGCCGCTGAGCGGGAATCCACCGCCAATGGCCTTGCCGAGCACCAGAATGTCGGGGACGACATCGAAGTGGTCACACGCGAAGTTGGTGCCCAGACGCCCGAAGCCCGTGATGGACTCGTCGGCGATGAGCAGCCAACCATGCCGGGTGCACGTTTCGCGGAGGGCCTTGAGGAATCCGCGTTCGGGAGGGCGGTTGCCGGCAGTGCCCAGCACGGGTTCCACCATCACGGCGGCCACGCCGTCGAGCCTGGCGGCAAGACCCTCGATGGCGACCACTGCCCGGTCTCCCGACTCGGCACAGGCCGGGTAGCTGGTGGCGTCATGGTCGGAGCAGACCGGATAGGGGACGTCGTGCACCCAATCGATGCCGAGCGCGGCCCGTTCCTCGGGAAAGCGATGCCCGGTGAAACGGACGGCCGCCGTGCGGCCGTGGAAGCCGTCGGTGAAGGAGATGACGTGGCGGTTGCCGGTGTGGGACTGGGCGAGGCGCACGGCAACCTCGACGGCCTCGGCGCCCCCGGAGTACAGCGCCACACGCTCCAGGCCGGGCGGGAGAAACTCGGCCAGCGCGGCCAGGTACTCGGCGTGTTCGGGGGTGTGCAGGACGCAGGCGGTGAGACGGGACGCCTGATCTGCCAGCGCCCGTGCGAAGCGCGGATGGCCGTGGCCGATGGCCGCCACCCCATCGCCGTGGCGAAGTCCAGATATCGCCGGCCTCGCACGTCGACCAGATACGACCCCTCACCGTGGCCGATGATGATGTCCGCCGACTCGGCGATGCGCCGGGGACCGCCTCCACCGAGACGGCGGATGGTGTCTGGAACCGCCTCGGGGGCGATGGGATCGGTGGACGAGGCGATGTGGAGCGCTGAATTCACTGGATCTCGCTGGGGCGGGACGGCCGCGCATGGATGGAACCGCCGCAGTGTACGGGGCGTTGCACGTTTCCCGGCCGTCGTCGCGGACACGCGCATCCAGCAGCGATCATTGGGTACGATGGTTGCCAAGGGGGCGCATCACCGTCAATCTGGCGCTCCCGGCCCAGTTTTCATCGAGTGACCGTCACCTCCTCTGCAAAGCCTGCCCCTCCGGCTGAGACCGGAGAGTTCGCCATTTTCAGCGACCGCCCGGGGGGCGGTGCGGTGCCACAGGCACCGCCGCAGCGCGCCCAGCTCCCCAACCCGCGCATCACGCGGCCTCAGAACCTGCCCCGTGCCGTCCGCCCGGGAACCGTCCCGGCACCGGACCATCACCACCTTCCCGGCTGGGTCCGCCGTGCCCACGGACAGGCGCAGCCCATCCTCGCCGACCTGATGGGCGCGCTCGAGGGGGAACGCCGCACCGAGATGAGTGCCAGACTGGAGGCGTTGGTGGGCAGCATCAGCGCCGGTAAGTTCAGCCAGGCATGGCACTACCCGCGTCTGATCGAGGAGGGCCGGTCCCTGCTCGAGGCGCAGCAACGTGACAACGCCGAGGCGGCCCGGGCGCGCACCGCTGTGGAGCAGTCCCGGCGCCGCGTGTCCGACCAGCTCCGCGACAACGCCGATCGGCTCCCCTCGGACACGGCGGGGCGCCTCGGCCGTGCCCTTCGCTCGGCCACGGACCGCGAGACCGTGGCCGCCGTCGCCCGTGAGGTGGAGGGGGCCGTCGGCAGCGTTCGCACCCTGGAGGAGCGCCGTCGGGACCGTGAGATCGGACGAACACGAGCCAAGATCCGCAAAGCGCTTCCCAAGTCCGCTCCTCTGGAGTCCTCGGCTGAGACATGGCAGGAAACGCTGCGCCGCTTCGCCGAGCAGCAGGCCGCGCAGGGTTCGTGACCACAGCCGCGCCGCTCTCCTCGCTCGACCCGGATCGTCTGGCGCCCGACGCCTCCAACCCCGAGGTGTCGCGACTGATGAGGCCCGAGGTTGTCTTCTGCCTCCCCAGCACCAATATCGACGCCGTGGCAAAGCTCATGGCCGACAACGACCTCGGTGAGGTGGCGGTGATCATCGACCGCCGGCCGGTGGGCTTTGTCGAGGCCGGCGATATTCTCGACCGGCTGGCCACCGGTGACGTTGTCATCCGCGGCAGCGATTTCGCAGTCCGCCCACCTGTGACCGAGGTGCAGGCCAGGGACCTGCTGCGCTCGCCTCTCGTCCTGGTTGACGAGCATCAACGGATCGGCGAGGTCGTCTCCCTGATGCGGCGGCGCGGGCGCAGCCTGGCGCTGGTGATGCACGAGGACGAAACACCCGTGGGCATGGTGACGCCGCGCGAGCTGGCCGCCTTCTTGGCGGCCGCCCACACCGCCGGGAGCACCATGGCCGGGGCCGGGCATGGCTGACCTCGAACGGCTCGCCGCGCCGCTGGGCGCCGAATGCGACCCGAGGGACACCCTCAACGATGTTCTTGGCGCGATGATCGCCCAGCATCCGCTTCCGCTTCTGGTGGTTGGCGATGAGGGGGTCTCCGGAACCATCAGCCTCGATGCGATCGTGAAGGTGTTCGGCTCCGACCTTGACGCGGTCACCGTGGGTGAGCTGATGCGGCCCGCGCCCAGCCGGGACGCCGGTATCAGCGTCGACACCGCGGTCACCGCCATGCGCGAGGCGGGGGGGGACACCATGATTGTCACCGAGATCGAGGGAGGCCTGTTCTCGAAGAAGACCCGACCGATCGGGCTTGTGGGCACGGCCCAGGTGCTCGCCGCCATCGGCAAGAACGTGGTCGACAAGGCGCCCATGAAAATCCTGGCCGGCCACCGCGACTTGGGATTCAACGTTCCGGTGAGTCCCTGCCAGCGCAACTGTCCCATCAAGCAGGACATCGCCACGTACGTCGATTACGTCAGCCAGGGGCGTTATGTCGATTCCTGGTCGGTCATCCATGAGACAAACCCCTTCCCGAGCATGCTCGGACGGCTCTGCAACCATCCGTGCGAGACCGACTGCAAGCGGGGCTGGGACCCCAGCGAGGACCCGGTGACGATCCGGTCGCTGAAGCGGTTCTCCACGGACTTCGCCTTTAAACAGGGGCTGTGGATCGACTACAAGATCGCCGAGAAGAAGGGCCGGCGCGTCGCCGTGGTGGGGGCGGGTCCCGCGGGGCTGACCGCGGCGCTCGACCTCCAGGTGCAGGGGTACGACGTCACACTCCTCGAACGGGAGGCCAAGGTGGGTGGCCTGCTCACCACCAGCATCCCGCCGTTCCGGTTCGACCACCACCAGCTCAAGTGGGAGCTGGACATGATCCTGGCCACCGGGATCGAGGTGCGCTGCAACAGCAACGTCGGCGAGGGGCCGGACGATGTCAAGCTCGCCGATCTCCTCGAGGAGTTCGACGCTGTGTTCGTCAGCGTGGGCATGATGAAGGGGCGCATCCTTCCCATCCCAGGGTCGGATCTGCCTCAGGTGACCGACGCCATGACCTTTTTGCGGGTGGTCTCCTACGACACCATCCCGGAGCACTTCCCCGTCCGGGGACGGGTGGTCGTCGTGGGTGGCGGAGCCGTCGCCACCGACGCCTGCCAGACGTCGATCAAGATGGGCGCCGCCGACGCCTGGATGTGCGCCATCGAGCCCGAGGACAAGCTTCCTGCCTTTGGCAATGAGCTTCACGAGGCCAAGGAGATTGGCCTGCACATCGAGTGCGGGATCATCGTCAAGGAGATCCATGCCGATGCCAGTGGCAATGTCAGCGCCGTGTCCTTCGCGCCCCTGCAGGAATTGGAATTCGATCCCCTGACCGGCAAGCTGATCTTTTCCTCGGTCAAGGAGGCCGAGGGTGCGGAGCGCCGCCGCATCGAGTGCGACTATGTGATCTTCGCCTCAGGTCAGATCATGGAGAGCCCCGACGAGATGATGCCGCTCACGCCGCGCAAGCTCATCGCCGCCGATCGCGGTGGTCACACGGGTGTGGGAAAGCTCTTTGCCGGCGGCGATTGCGTGCAGGGCCCGTCGTTCATCGTGGACGCCGTGGGATGGGGCCATCGTGTCGCCCGCTCCATCCGTGAGTATCTGGGCGAGGACATGGAGCGTGCCGGCAACCGGCTCTACCAGACGGTCGTCGAGAGGACGGATGATCATCGCCAGTCGGAGGTGTTCGTTCGCACCGAGCCCGCCATCCTCCAGGCGGAGAAGCGTTACGACATGTCGGAGTGCGAACTGCCCTGGAGCGATCGCGAGGCGATCGTTCAGGCCATCCGCTGCTTCCAGTGCGACTCCGTGCACCACTATGACGAGACGGTGTGCGTGCTCTGTGGTGCCTGCGACGACGTCTGCCCTGAGAAGGCCATCGACGTCGTGGTATTCGGCGAGGATCGCGAGCGGGCCTCGGGCGGGGAGACCCTCGTCTGTGACACCACTGTGGGCGATCCCGTCGCGGGTGGCGTTGGCGGTGAGATCTACATCAACTACGACCGCTGCACCAACTGCAGGATTTGCGAGGACCATTGCCCGGTGAACTGCATAACCTTCGAGCGGGTTCGATTCGTGGATGACGCGATGCGCGTTGTCGAGAAGCCGCGGGTGAGCATGGAGCTCCCGGTCGTCGCCTCCGTTCACTGAGGTGCCCATGGCGCCGCCCTGAGGGTCGCTGATGCCCGTCCCTGACCTGGCGCTCATGCGCCATGCCCTGAGACTTGCGCGTTCCGGCGCCCGGCGCGGTGAGGTGCCGGTCGGCGCGCTGGCGGTTCGCCAGGGCACGGTGATTGCGGCGGCTTCCAACCGTGTGGAGAGGAGCGGCGACGCCACCGCCCATGCCGAGATGCTGGTGCTGCGGCGGGCGGCGCACGTGATCGGCGACTGGAGGCTGAGTGGGGTCACCCTGGTGGCCACCCTGGAACCCTGCCCGATGTGCGCCGGTGCCATCATCGCGGCCCGGGTGGATCGATGCCTGTACGGTGCCCGCGACACCCGCAAGGGGGCTGACGGAAGTGCCTACGACGTCCTGCGTCGCCCGGCCGGTGACCACCGGGTCATGGTTGCGGAGGGCGTTCTCGGGCCTGAGTGCGGAGCCTTGCTGAGCGACTTCTTCCGGAGCCTACGGCGCCGGTGAGCAGCTCTGGAGCTCAAGGCTCTGGAACGCGGAGTTTCATCCGCCGGCCGCTCGGGAGCAGCTTGCTCCTCAACGAGGCTGCTGGTCACCCATTAGGACGCTGAAGGGGCGGCAGCCGCGCGGCCGCCGGCGAGGATCACCCCATCCTCACAGCGGGCCTCAACCTGGCCGCCCTGGAACTGTTCCTGGTACAGCCGCGAATACAGGCCACCTTGTTCGAGCAGCTCGCCGTGGGTCCCGCGCTCGACCAGCCGGCCCCGATCGATGACGAAGATGACATCCGCGGCGAGGATGGTGGAGAGGCGATGGGCGATGGCGATAGTCGTCCTTCCCGCCATGAGCGGCCGCAACGCGGCCTGGACGAGCCGCTCGTTGGCGGTGTCCAGAGCGGAGGTGGCCTCATCGAGGATGAGCACCCTGGGCGCCTTGAGGACCAGTCTGGCTATGGCCAGGCGCTGCTTCTCGCCACCAGACATCCGGTAACCACGCTCACCCACCACACTGTCGTAGCCGTTGGGGAGCTCAGCGATCCGCTCATGGATGAATGCGGCGCGGGCGGCTGCCTCGAGCTCGTCGTGGGTGGCGTCGGGCTTGGCATAGAGGAGGTTCCGGCGCACCGATGCGTTGAACAGGTACGTCTCCTGGGTAACCATCCCCACAGCATCGGAGAGGGAATCCAGAGTGAGCTCCCTCACGTCCACGCCGTCCAGCTCCACGGCGCCGACGCTGACGTCGTACAGGCGGGGGATGAGATAGGAGATGGTCGTCTTGCCTGCGCCGCTGGGGCCCACGATGGCCGCCAGCCGGCCGGGAAGCACGGTGAAATCCACGTCTTCGAGAGCCCACGCCCGCGCCCCGTCATTGTCGGGCGTGGCCTGGGCGGCCTCATCGGTGCCGTACCGGAAGTACACATGGTTGAAGCGGACCCTGCCGCCCTGGGAGGTGCGCGGCAGAGTCACCGCCGCCGCTGACTCCGTGATGTCTCGGGGCAGCTTCAGGTAGTCGAAGATTCGCTCGAAGAGTGCCATCGACGACTGGATCTCCACTGACATGTCGAGGATGCGCCCGAAGGGAAAGAACATCCTGGTCTGGAGGGTGGTGAATGCAACGATCGTCCCGGCGCTCAGGTGGGTGTCGAGCCTTCCCGCCAACGCCACTCCCGCTGCCAGATAGACGAAGGCGGGGGAGACGGCGAAGAGGCCGTGGATGATTGCGCCCACTCCCCGCCCGATCATCTCGCGGCGGATTGCCAGACGAGCCAGCCGCTCGTTCTCCTCCTGGAAGCGGCGCATCTCGTCGCGCTGCCGGCCGAAGACCTTGGCGAGGAGCACCCCCGACACGGAGAGCGTCTCCTCGGTGATCGCCGTCACCTCGGCGCGTGATTCCTGCGTTCTGGTGGTGATGGTTCGGCGCGCCTTGCCGGCCCGGTAGGTGAAATACATGAAGAGGGGAACGAGTCCCAGGGTGAGCACGGTGAGCTGCCAGGAGATGATCACCATGGCGATCACGGTGCTGATCACGGTGACCAGGTTGGAGAAGATGCTCGAGGCGGTGTCCGTCACCACCTGCTGAACCCCGGCGACGTCGTTGGTGAGGCGGGACTGTATGTCGCCCGTCCGGGTGTCGGTGAAGAAGCGCAGCGACATGCTCTGCAGATGGCTGTACAGGCTGTTGCGGAGGTCCTGCATCACCCGTTGGCCCACCCTCGTGGCCAGGTAGGTCTGGGCGATGTCGATGATCCCGCTGACGATGGGGATGGCCACCATGACGGCCACGAGCGGATAGAGGAGGCTCAGCTTGGGGCAGCCGGCTCGGCAGAACAGGGCCTGGTCGAAGACCACCTTGATGAGCACCGGGCTGGCGATGCCCAGGGCGGTGGTGACCAGGATGGCGACCATGACCAGGACCACCTCACGCCTATAGGGGCGGAAGAGGGCGCTGATCTGGCGGACGAGCACGCCTGTCGGGATCCTCCCGCTGGGCTTCTGGGGCGGCCCGGACTCACCACTGCCGAACCTGCTCCAGCGCATTCCCATCCGTCCACCGTATCGAAAACCCGGACGCCGCTGTCCGCGCCGATTCCCGCGTCGAGGAGGTGACCGGCTCCCATGGGAGCCGGGGACCGTTGCCACGGGAGCGCTCCCAGGGGCCCTTCCCGCGAGCCGGGACCGGTTCCGCAGGGCATCGTGTCCCCAGCCGGTGCGAAGATGGTTGGCCAACCCGCAGTCGGGGAGATACTGATCACCATGGACGACAAACAATCGGCTCCACCTCCCCCTCCACCTCCACCTCCGTCACCGACCTACGCTCTGCAACCGGCCACCGCTCATGCGACCGCGTATGGCTGGCAGCCCGGGTCGCCGCAGCTGCCGGCGCCATCTTCGCCGGCGTCGAGGGGAGGGGCCGGGCGGAGGTCCCGTGGCATCACCGGCGCCGCCGCCGGAATTGGGCTGGCCGTCTTGAAGTACGGGTTCATCGTGCTCAAATTGCTGAAGTTCGGCACCCTGATCTCCTTCGCGCTCTCCTTCCTGTTCCTGGCGCAGGTCTTCGGCTGGCAATTCGGCCTGGGGTTGCTGCTCCTTATCGCCGTCCACGAATTCGGTCATGTTCTATTCGCCAAATGGGAGGGGCTACCGGTGAGCGCCCCGATATTTTTGGGGCCGCTGGGCGCGCTGATCACCATGAAGCGGCCACCCGCCGACCGTCGTCAGGAGGCGGTGGTTGCCATAGGCGGCCCGGTGATCGGCACTGCGGGAGCGCTTGCCTGCTTCGGCGCCTCGCAGCTGATGAGCGGGCAGGTGTCGTATCTGCTCATCGGCCTCGCCTATTTCGGCTCTTTCCTCAACCTGTTCAACCTGATACCCCTCAGCCCGCTGGACGGCGGCCGCGTGGCGGGCGCTCTCTCCAAGTGGGCCAACGTCGCCGGGCTGGCGATCTTCAGCGCCCTCATCGTCGGTTCATTGGGATCGCACCGCCTGTTCAATCCACTGTTGCTGATAATTCTGCTCGTCGGTGGCTACGGCACCATCAAGCGCTTTCAGCGTGACCGTCGCGGTGAAGAGCCTCCGCCGCTACCCGCCCGGACGCGTCGCTGGATCGCCGTCGCCTACGTGGCCATGCTCGCGATCACGTCTCTGGGTATGAGCGTCGCTCACAACGCGCTGGTGGACGGAAACTACGTGCCCGCGCCCTCCAGCAGCACGGTCGACTCGGGCGATCTGTAACGGTCTTCCCCCGGGCGCGCTGGGACTCCGATCGTGATCGCTCGCAGCTGGGTGCGAGCGGTGAGTCTCATGTAGGCTATAGGCTCATGGCCGTCTTGGCCGTCCACATCCGCGGGCGAGGAGTCACGCGTTCTGCATGGGCTGCATGTTCTTCATGATCGTCTCCGAGACCACGCGGAGCTCCTCTTTGGGGCTGAACTGAACGTATTCGCAGCCGGCTGAGGCCACCGGGCTATGACCGGGGGGGACGTAGAACGCGTCCCCTGGCTCGAACACCTCCTCGTGGTCCGCGAAGCGAAACGTCATCGTTCCCTTGAACACGTAGCCCCAATGGGGGCACTGACAGCGATCATCCGGTAGCCCGCGGAATAGAGGGGCGTGATCCATCTCCTGGCGAAACGTGACGAAGTTGATGGTGTAGCCGTCGGCGTCTCCACTCCAATCCTCCACAGGGCCGTGGTCAGCGCCCTGCACGCTCTGTTTCGATACCCTGGGCATAGCTGGTCCTCCCTGCTACCGATACTGGCCGCAGGCTACGTCGAAGGGCACTCTGCAGTCAAGGAGGGTTGGCGGCACCTTCGAGCGCACCGGCCTGCACTCAAGCGTGTCACATGGCACCGCACCGAGTGCGCCGGCGGCTGCCGTGGTGGCGTGCGCGGTGGCCCGACGATCGGAGCGCCAGTTGTAACCGCCAGTTCGAATGGGTCAGCGGCACGCGCTATCGCCGATCCTGGACCAAGCGGGCCACCCGAAAGTCGGCGGTGTGGCGGCTCCCTGTCAGGGACGATCAATCCGCCGGCCTACGGTCTCGGTGACTGCCGGCGTCGCGGCGAGAGTGCGACGCTGCGAGCGACCATGGGCGGTCGTGCCCGTGGCCCTGTACCAATCTGCTCGGGTCAGTGGAAGCTCGCTTCGACCGTCCGAGTCGGGCCGAACCACCAGGGATTGATGGATGGAGACCGACCCAGCACCGAAGGCCAGCTGTGACCCGCTCATGTACAGCCGCCAGATCCGGGCGCGCTCGGGACCGGCGATGCGGACAGCCTCTTCCCAATTGCGCTCCAGTCGCTCGACCCACATCCTCAGGGTTCGCGCGTAGTGCTCGCGGAGGCTCTCAACGTCTCGGAGCTCGAGTCCCGCGAGTTCGAGTGAGGAGTCGACGAATCCGATATCCTCAAGCTCCCCGTCGGGAAAGACGAAGGCCTGGGTGAAGGATGCCCGGCTCCAGCGCAGCCGCGGAGAGAGCGTGATGCCGTGGATGAGTGCCCGCCCTCCCGGCCGCAGCAGCTCGTGAACTGAGCGGCCGAAATCCCGCATCTTCTCGCGTCCGACGTGCTCGATCATCCCGATGCTGGCGATGGCATCGAAGTGCTCGGCGATGGGATCGCGATAGTCGGCGATGCGGATCTCAACCTGGCCCGCCAAGCCCTCATCGACGACGCGCTGCATGGCGAACTCCGCCTGGGCGGCGCTGAGGGTGATCCCCACCACACGCACCCCATGATTACGCGCAGCGTGCAGGGCGAGGCTGCCCCAGCCGCACCCGATGTCGAGGAGGCATTCGCCGGCGCGGAGGCGCAGCTTGCGACAGACGTACTCCAGCTTGGCCTCCTGTGCTTCATCGAGAGACATGTCGGGTTGTTCGAAGTAGGCACAAGAGTAGGTGAGGGTGTCATCAAGGAAGAGCCGGTAGAACGCGGGCGGAAGGTCGTAGTGGTGCGCGATTGCCTCGGCGTCCCGCTGTCGACTGTGGCGCCGGCCATGCAGCCGGGCCTCGACGGCTGCGACGGGAGCCCTCTCGGGTCGCACACCGAGCGCAAGTGCTGACCGGAGCAGGACCGGGGCCGCCGTGATCATCCGTCGGGGCACCATGGTCGAGAAGGTGGAGAGGAACGCACTGAGCGGTTCCACCTCGATGCTGCCGCTCGCGTAGGCGCGCCCGAAGCCACGTGTAGAGAGCGATCCGATGAGCTGATCGAGGCCCCGCCGGTCGCGGATGGTCAGGGTGAAGGTGGGCGATGCTGCGCCGTACCGACGCCCGTCCCAGAGCACCAGGGCCCAGTCGCGATCGCCGATGAGCCGAGCCACGGTGGCGTAGAAGCGCTCACCTGCCGCATCGGGGGAGAGGTTGGCCCGCCCAAGCAGACGCGGCACCACCGACCGCAGACCTCTGGCGGAATCAGTGGGTGTCTCCATGCGTCACCTCCTTGGGTAAGTTCGGCACCCCGTCGCTCGCGGCCTCAACCGATGTGACCAGTCGCTCGAGGAGCGGAAGCGCGGCTGCGAGCGCCTCTCGGTCCGACCTTCCAAGGGATTCGAGCGCCTGGTCGATCAAGCGGGTTCCGTTCCGGCGCAGATCCTCGAGAACGGCGGCGCCTCTGACTGAGATGGCCACCCGACAGGCACGGGCATCGTGCGGATCAGCGGTCCGGTTGACCAGGCGACCGCTTGCCTCCAGCGAGTCGATGAGACGGGAGATGGTCGATACGGCGATCCCCTCTCGGGCCGCGAGTTCGCTCATGCGCATAGGCCCTCCTGACTGCAGGGTGACCAGGGCAGACACCTGGGTCTGGGTCAACTCACCAGTCGCAGTGCGGCGCAGCCGCCGGGCTAGACGGCCGACCGCCGTCCGGAGCCTGGCAGCGTCCTCGGCTCCGGCAGCTCCCGGCACTTTGCTTGCCACAAGGAAACTATAATGGCCCAGGGCCAATGTTGTGAGTTCGGGCCCTGCTGAGGTGCACACGATGGCGACGGAAGGGAGGGCGGCAGCCCGGAGCAGGGGTCCGGCGGCGGAAGCCGCGGTTCCTGCTGCCTCAGCGCGCCGTCGGATCGGTGTGGAGGGCGGCCACGACACCTACAAGTGGTGGGCACTCTCCTGCACGAGCTTGGGGATGCTGCTCGCCACCATCAACTCGGGGACCCTGGTGATCGCTCTGCCCGACCTCGAGCGAAGTCTCCACACCAGTCTGCTCGAGCTGGTCTGGGTAATCCTCGCCTACATGTTCGCCTCGACCGTGTTGGTGCTCAGTGTCGGACGGTTCTCGGATCTCTTTGGCCGGAAGCGTGCCTACATCGGCGGATTCATGCTCTTTGGCCTCGCCTCCCTCGGGGCCGGCTTCTCGGGCGATGCGACCCAGCTCATCCTCTGGCGGATGGTTCAGGGGATCGGTGGGTCGCTGCTCTTCGCCAATGCCCCCGCCATCGTCACCGATGCCTTCCCCAGCCATCAGCTGGGTGTCGCCATGGGCACGAACACCATGATCGCCGCAGTGGGGCTCGTCCTCGGCCCCGTGCTGGGGGGCGCTCTGGTCGCGATCTCGTGGCAGTGGGTGTTCTGGTTCAACGTCCCGCTCAGCATCGCCGGCGCCGTCTGGGCGGCGCTGGTGCTTCATGAGCTGGGGCGACGCGACACCCAGCGCGGTCTCGACCCACTCGGGTCGCTCTGCTTCCTCATAGGGCTGACCGGCTTTGTCTTTGCCATCTCACGCGGCGGCCTCTCGGGGTGGGTGAATCCACTCGTGATCGCTGGCTTCATCGCGGCGGCGGTACTGTTGCCCCTGTTCCTCCTCGTCGAGGCACGCCAGCGGGCGCCCATGCTGGATCTGTCGCTGTTTGGCAATCGCCTCTTCTCAGCGTCGTGTGGCGCCGCCTTCCTGAACGGTCTCTCGCGATTCGCCCTGATGTTCGTCTTCGTCTTCTACTTCCAGGGGCCGGAAGGGGACAGCGCTATCGGTGCTGGGCTGAAGCTCATCCCCATGGCGATGGGCATGCTCATCGCCTCGCCTCTCGCGGGCGTGATCGCCGATCGACGCGGCTCGCGCAGTCTGGCGACCGGCGGCATGCTGCTCAGTGGCGCGGGACTCGCTCTCATGACAACGCTCCAAGTCTCCTCTCCCTACTGGCAGGCGGCGCTCTGGCTGTTTGCGGTGGGCGTCGGTTCGGGAATGTTCAACTCGCCGAATACCGCGGCGATGATGGGTGCCGTCCCGGCGCACCGACGTGGTGTGGCCGCCGGAGCGCGCACGCTGATCACCAATTCTGGAGCGGTGATCTCCATCGCCTTCGTGCTCGCCGTCATCACGGCGGCGGTCCCCAAGCCAGTTCTCTTCGCGATCTTTTCGGGGCTGGCCAGCGGGCTATCCGCGCAGCAGCTGGAGCCGTTCATCTCCAACATGCATCTGGCGCTGTGGATCCTCGCCGGGGTGTCGGTGCTCGGCGCCGCCGTGTGCATGCTGCGACCGGGGGCCAACACTGAGGCTGTTCCCGTCATGTCCTGAGACATGGCTCCGCCCTCACCGCCGGCGTCTGGCGGAATTCGCCCCGGTTGGCGTCCGGGTTGGCGTCAAAAATCGGCCTCACTCACGGCTGCCGCGCCGGCCCGCTTCGGGACGATGACCGGTTACCGAAGCCATACGATGTCAGAGCCCAGAGAGTCAACTCTCGGATGGGACGCGAGAAAGAGGTCCAGCGCTCTTGCCAGAAGCCCCAGGCCGTCCCGCGTCCGGGGAAATCGCCGTGGTGATGTGAGCACCAGTCCCGCGTGGCTCTCCGGACACCATGAATTGCCCATGAAGCGGCAGGAAATGGCGGACATTCTCAGTGAGTAGCGCCCGTTCATTACGGAAGGCCCATCGCAATAGCTCGTCGTCGGGCACCTGTCGAAGCTCCGCCGTCTCCGTTACGGCGATAACATCGTGGCCCCTGTCGCGCAGCCGGACGGCGAGAATCAGCGAAAAATGCTCGTCCAGAAGCAGCTTCACCGACGCAGGCGTTCTTGGCCCTCGGTCCAGGTCGCCTCGGCTTCCTCGGCAAGCTTTGCGTTGGTCTCGATCCAGCGGTCGATCTCCTCTGGATAGTCGCTGTAATAGCCGAGCGCCACACGAACCAGGCCCGCCGGGACGTTCAGGTAGGCGGCGGTTGCTGCAACATCACCCTTCTCGCCCTTGGCGGTCTCGATGACCTGCCAGACGGTGAGCCGGGTTCCGGCAAGAGCCGGATACCGGCCGGCGGGGCCGTCGTGAAAGACGATCCCGCGGTGATCCACCATTCGGACCGATTCGTCCAGGTAACGTTCCGCCAGGTTCGTCTTCGCCTCTCCGGCTCGATCGGCCTGGGTGGTGAGGCGGCTGATGGTCTGGGGGTTGACCCTCAGGGAGAAGGTCTGCTTGCGTATTGCCATGCAATACAGTGTACTGCTAGGCCCAATGGAGTGTGGGCATTTCGACACTGAGGACACCGTAGAGTAGGCGCATGACCTACGAACTCTGGGATCTCCGTCATCGGAACAGCCTGGGCATCTTCGCCTCGAGAGTTGAGGCTATCGACGCTGTGCGTTCGATTTCACGCATGAGTACTCTGACCTTTCAAGGTAACGCGTACGTAACATTTGAAGCCGAGAAATCCGGGCCATGCCCTGTCAAGTGGTGTAAGAACGACCGACGCCATCGGTGCGTCGTTTGACTCGATCACGCTGCTGTCTCCGTGAGTGTCGGCGGGGCTTCGGTGTCGACGGTGGTGTATGACCGGCTGAGCGACTCCACGCCCATGTAGCGTCGGGCGACAGCCCACTCGTCGTTCTGCTCGGCGAGCAGGGCTCCCACCAGGCGGATGATCGCTTCGCGGTTGGGGAAGATGCCAACCACGTCGGTGCGCCGGCGTACCTCCTTGTTGAGCCGCTCCTGAGGGTTGTTGGACCAGATCTGTCGCCAGTGCTCCTTGGGGAAGCTGGTGAAGGCGAGGATCTCCTCGGCGGCGTCGCCGAGCATCACCGCGGCCTCCGGGAACTTCTCCTCGAGCTGCTCCACCACACGACGGAGCTGGGCCCAGGTGGTGTCGCCATCGGGCTGGGCGAAGATGGACCGCACGATCGTCGCCACCACCGCGTGCGCCGACTTGGGCACGCGGGTGAGGAGATTGCGCATGAAGTGGGTCCGACACCGCTGCCAGCCGGCTCCGGGAAGGGTGGCGGCGATGGCGTTCTTGAGCCCCTCGTGAGCGTCGGAGATCACCAGTCGGACGCCACTGAGCCCACGGGCGACCAGGCCGCGGATGAACGCCGTCCAAGCGGCACCATCCTCGCTGGTAACCACGTCCACACCAAGAACTTCGCGCTTGCCGTCCGTGGTGACGCCGGTGGCCAGAACGACGCAGACGTTGACGATGCGACCGCCCTCACGGACGCGCTGGGTGAGGGCGTCGATCCACACGTACGGGTAGCCGGCAGGACCGAGGGGACGACTCCGAAAGCTCTCCACCATCTCGTCGAGCTCTTGGGCCATCACGCTCACCTGGGACTTGGAGAGCCGCTCGATGCCCAGCGTCTGCACCAGGCCTTCGACCCGCCGAGTCGAGACGCCACGCAGGTAGCACTCCGCCACCACGGCCACCAGAGCACGCTCCGAGCGTCGCCGTGGCTCGAGCAGCCAATCGGGGAAGTAGCTGCCCGTGCGCAGCTTGGGAATGGCCAGTTCGATGCTGCCCGCCCGGGTATCCCAGGTCCGCTCCCGGTAGCCGTTGCGCGAGTTCACCCGCTCGGGCGTGCGCTCGCCGTACTGGGCGCCGCAGAGGGCGTCGGCCTCAGCGTTCATGAGCGCTCCCGTGAAGGTGGAAACCATCTCGCGAAGCAGGTCGACGTCCGCCGACTCCACCTGCTTGCGAAACCAGGTCAGATGGTCCATGCTGGTCGTGGCCACTGTTGTCTCCTTGAGGTTGGTAGAGCTTCATCAAGGATGGCGCAGTGGTCGTTCTTTGTGGGCCTCCCGGCTCCTCATACACCACGCCCATGGACGCTAACGGCGTAGACTTTGGGGCCATGGATCCGTCGAGGAAGGACAAGGTTAGCAAGGTGATCCGGATGGTCACCTCCGGAGGGTGGGCTTCAGGTGACCTGGAAATCGCCGCCGACTGGCACGATCGGGCCGTTCGTCTGGTACACCTCGTCGCTGCCAATCAGGGCAGCGACAAAGAGGCACGGGAGCTTGCGAAGGACATGCTGGATGACCTTGACGCTGTCGACGGAGGCGGATGATTCAGCTCCAGGGAAGATAGGCAACTTCGTAAGCCCACATGCAGATCTCCGCCGGCGGCCCATCCGTCAGGGCGACAGAGAATCCGGTGGTCACCGCGCTTTGGCGGCCTGGAAGAGCAGGTTGCCATTGCCATCCTAGTTGTGCTGACAGCCTGTCACCGACGCCCGACCCGTCCACCGTCCCGGCCTCAGTCAGCCGGTCGAACTGACCCGCACGGCTTTGGCACCTATGATGAGGCCAAGCAAGATCATCGAATACACGAACACACTGCCTCCGGTGGACAATCCCGCAGCTACCCCGGCGGCGACGAGGATGGCGCCAAGGGAGCCCAGGTTCACAACAAGTCCGCGCCGGTAGCGCCTCTCCACATCCGATTCTCCTCGTGCTCGCGCCTCCTGCAGACCCAAGAACTTCATGCGATAGCGCAACCCAACGGTCACGACCATCACAAGGCTCACGGCTATGCCCGCAATCCAAACGTCGCTCATAAAGCGCCGCTCAGAAGGTCGTTAACGCCACGCCCCGGCCGTGTGCCCCCTCCAAGGGCCACACACCGATCGGTCACCCGCCGCCCATGCATATCCCCGTCATATGTCAAAGCGAGCCTTTGATAAGCGCACCGCTTGTCGATTCAAGGCCGCCTCATTTTACGCCAATGGGCGGCGTTTGGAAGTCCCGCGGCGACGACAGCAGCCAGCCAGAACCACGGAGTATAGGTCCCAGACGCGAGCAGCGCGCCGCCAAGTGCGAAGACCAACACAAATAGCGTTAGGGCCGTCAGCTCGAATTTATCGAAGCTGCTCGAACGCCCATCCTTCGATCGGCTTCCCTCCGAAGCTCCACGTCGCAAGATGCGCTGGGCGCCGAAGATTCCCAGCGCACCCCCGAGAGTTGCTATGAGCAGCGTGAAGGCGACAGCTGCCGGGTCGAGTTGACCAACCACGTTGGTCGCCATTTTTATGTCCTCATATATTGCATAACTGGAACAGCGGCCGGCGCCTATGAGTGCCGCCCCTGGCCACCACAACTATGCCACCCATCCGCCGCCCGGA
>JBHELP010000204.1:0-5270 GCA_046263035.1 Candidatus Dormibacteria bacterium
GACGGCGAGCCGACCGCCCATCACACCGACAGCGGCGAGTTCGTTTTTCAGTACCCGCCGCTGCCCGAGACCATCCATCGCACCCTTGTGGAGGTCAAGCGTTGCACCCGGGACGACATCCTGATCAACACCTTCATGCTCGAGTCCAACCATCGGCTGGTGGATTTCGTCAATCGGATGACCAGGATAAATCGCGGCAGGGCCTTCTTCATCAGCCCGGAGCGTCTGGGGGACTACATCCTCGTGGACTACGTCAGAGGTCGACGCCGGGCGGCATGAGGGCAAGCTCCATGTCCCGGTCTGCGTGGGGAGGTCTCCCTGCCCGAGCTGCGTGAGGGGCGGCCTCGGCCGCCATGAGGGCGTCTCCGGTCACCTCAGTCGGCACGAGCGCCTCTTGCGGCCCTGCCTCCCGGGCGGCGGCGAGCCGCTGCTCGCCGCGTCGCGCCGCCATTGTTGTGGCGGCCGCAAGTGCTGCCGCGCCGATCATCCCGGCTCCCAGCCGCATGGTTGCGCGCAGGGCGGGGTTGCCGATAGGCGCACCGGGCAGAGCGGGCCCCGCACCGAACCACATGGTCACGGCCGTCTGATCTGCGTGCCCGCCGGATTGCCTGCTGCGGCTCCGTTCCACCCGTATCGCCGCGGGAGTGAGGGGATGCCGATTCAGAGCCGGTGTGCCGGGTGGCGGCATCGTCGCCATCCGGCCGGCCGCGGTGCGGAGAGCCGCCTGGAGAGCAGCTCCCAGGGGCCCTCGCGACGGCATGACCAGGCGAACAGGCCGTGCCGGCGGAGGGAGATCGACGTCGCGGATCCGCCATGCCATGCCGAAAGGATAGCGTTGCGCCGTGCTGATCACCATCGAGGACCTGGCCGGGCGGATTGAGGCGGCCTGCTTCGCAGCACTGGCCGCCGAGGCGGCGGCCTCCGGCCCTGCCGCCGCCGACGACTTCCTCCTCGTGGCCGAGTCGCTGGGGGCCGGTGGGCGCCTCGACGTGGAGGATCTCCGCCGTCGCGGTCTCGGAGGGCTGCCGCTCTGCGGCGAGGCCGGCATCCTGCTCCGTGCCCTCCCCCTGGCCCTGCTCAGCCCCCTCGATCGGCCTAGCCTTCGCCGCGATGCTCAGCGATGTGCCGCGCTGGCGATGGCGGACGAGGGGACGGTGGTCACCTCGGTGGCGGCGGCCCTGCTGACCGCCGATCTTCTCCGATTCGACCTAGACACGGCTCTCATCCGGGTGCGCCAAAGCCTTCTCGAGGAGGCCCCCATAGGCCTCCTTCAGCGATTGACACCCCTGCAGCCCACGCAGGCTTTGATGGCCGATGAGGATCCCAGCTCAGCACTTCAAATGGCCGTCACCGCCCTCGATCGTGGCCAAGGCGTACCCGACGTGCTGGGACTGCTCACCGAGGCACCCGATCCCCATGCGTCCCTGACGCTGGGTGCGGTCCTGGCCGCCGTGCGTGACGGGCTCGCCGGCTCCGACGACAGCTGGCTGAACGCGGTGCCCCATCGCGCCCGAGCCTCCCTGATCGCCCGTGGCCTGGCGGAGCATGCGGTGGGCACACGAGACACGTAGCCCAGGCCGACGGGAGAGAGACGAGCTTTCCCCGGAGCGGACTAACATAGGCGCCTCCATGGTCGCCCTTGCTCTCGCCGCCGACTCTCGCTCCCTGTCCGGTCGTCATGTCCGCGCCCTGCGGCGGACAGGGGTGGTTCCCGCGGTGGTCTACGGACACCGGGTCGAGTCCACCAACATCGCTGCCGAGGAGCGGGCCCTCCGCAGGGTGTGGCGTCAGGCTGGACGAACCCACCTGATAGCCCTTTCCGTCGATGGCCACAGGCCTCGCCAGGTGCTGTTCCGAGAGCTCCAGGTAGACCCTCGCACCGCCCGGCCCATTCACGCCGACTTCCTTGTGGTGAACCTTCGCGAGAAGCTGACCGCCGAGGTGCCCATCATCGTTGTCGGGGAGGCGCCTGCCGTTGCTCAGCTTAAGGTTGGACAGTTGCTGCAGACGCTGACGATGGTGAGGGTCGAGTGCCTTCCCGCCGATCTTCCAGCCCAGCTGAGTGTGGACGTCTCGGGGCTCACCGAGGTGGAGGCGTCGCTGACACTGGGGGACCTGGAGCTGCCGAGCGGCGTGACCATCAGCGCCGACCTCGGTGAGATGGTAGTGAAGATAGCGCCCCTTCGCGTGCAGCAGGCGGAGGAGGTCGATGAGGGCACCGAGGAGGCCGTCGCCGCTGATGGTGCCGGTCCCGCGGCCCCTGGGGAAGAGTCCGGCAGCGGATAGCGCCGAGGGATGATCGGTGCCCTCGCGTGCAATCCGCACGCCGCCTTTGATTCGCTGTGCACCCTGGTCGCTCAGCGTGATCCAACGGGTGTGGCCGGACCGGCGGTGGAGCACCTGCTGGGGCCTGTGGTGGTCTTCGCCGTGCTGGTGCTGCTCGGTCGGGGGGCGCGCCGCCTCCTCGTCAAGGCGATCGTGCGGGCAGGTGGCGATGCACAGGTGCGATCCCTGGTGGAAAACGTTGTCACCGCGGCCACCTTCATCTTCGCGACGCTCGCCGCCCTGGTCGCGGGAGGGCTGGATATCGGCGTGCTGCTCACCTTTGGTGGCCTGGCCAGCCTGGCGGTGGGCCTGGCCTTCCAGGACGTGCTCCGAAACCTTCTCGCCGGAATCTTCCTCCTCGTGGAGAAACCCTTCCGGCTTGGCGATCAGATAACCGTGGAGTCGCACACGGGTGTGGTGCAGACGATCGAGCTGCGGACCACCACCCTGCGAACGGCCGACGGACGCATGGCGATCCTGCCCAATCTCACGGCGTTCAACAGCATCGTGGTCAATCAGAGCGCCTTCGATACACGCCAGTACACGGTGTCCCTGCGAGTCCCGCCCCAGGAGGATCTCGAGGCGGTGGTCCGGGCGGTCCGTACCGAGTTGGAGCGTTCCACCGGGGTCACCGATCATCCGCCTCCCTCGCTGGTGCCCCACCTCGATGGTGACAAGGGCGTGGTTCTCGACTGCCGGTACTGGTTGGACTATCGATCCTATGATCCCGACGCCGTCACCGTGGAGGTTGCTCAGCGGCTGTGGTCGATTGCCGGTGTGAGGACGCCGGGCTGAGCTCCCTGGGTGCACGGACGGATCGGCCGGCCAGGAGCCGGCGATGTAGGTCGGGAACGCCCACACGGACGTTAGCCCGCCTGTTGCCGGCGATGAGGAGGAAGTCGCCCCGGGTAGCGCTCTCGAGGTACCGGCGCTGGGCATCCGTCAGTCCGAAGGCCCGTTCCATCCGTGCCGTCTCCGCGGCCCGATGCCCGCCAAGGAGGACCAGCGCACAATTGGTGGCGACCACCATGCCCTCATCGGTCTGCAGGAGGTCCTGGGCGTTCTGGGTGGCCACCACGAGGGAGGCCCCGTACTTGCGGCATCGTCGAGCGAGCTGCACCAGGAGCGATCGTAGGGACGGATGAACGCCGAGCACTCCCACCTCGTCGAAGATCACATGGCGCCGTCCCCTCTGATCCCGTACCAGGCACCACAGCCATTGAGCGACGAGGAGGGTGGCGGCACCCACGAACTCGCCGCTGAGATCCCGGAAGGAGATACCCGCCACCGTGGTGTCGACACGAATGGACGAGGGCCGGTTGAAGAGTTGACCCAGAGGCCCTGAGCACACGCGCCGGAGGACCACAGCCACCGAGGGGGTCGTGGCCTCCAGGTCGGCGAGGCAGTCTCCCAGGACGGCGACGCGGCTCACCGCGTCGGCTCGTTCCTGGGCCCGTTGTGCCGCCCTGTCGATGTGAGCCCGCTCCACCTCATCCAACCGGCCGCCGCACAGCACCTGCAGGAGGTCGACCACCACCTGGGTGGTCTGGGCCCTCACCGTGTCCGGTCCGCCCTCAGCCGTCCCTGCGGTCCCGACGAGCTCAAAGACGTTGATCGACGTGCCCCCGCCGGGAGCCAGGGTCACATACTGTCCTCCCAGGGCCCCCACCATGGTTCGGTACTCCTCCTCAGGATCGATGATCACCGAGGGCGTCCCCCGGGTCAACGCCTCCAGAACAACGGCGCCGATGGCAAAGCTCTTGCCATGACCCGATGCGGCGATGACGGCGACATTGGCGTTGCTGTAGCGCTCCTGATCGAAGGGATCAATTCGCACCGGCCCGCCGCCGCCGTGAAGGGCGCCGAGCCGGTAGCCGGTCCCGTCGTCAAAGCTGGACTGAGTCCATGGCAGACACGTCGCGGCAGCACGGGATTCGACAAGCTTGGTGTGATGAAGCCTGTTGCTCCCCAGTGGGGACGCCGTCAGGGCGCAGTCGACCTGGCGGAAGTGAGCGGCCTCCACCTCCGAGAGGGTGGCCGCGAAGCCCGCCCGGAGCTCCTGGCGGGCGCTTTCGAGCGCTGCGCGGTCGACTCCCCGGGCGACGGCGCAGAGGGACAGGCGTAGGGGCCGGCTGACGTTTCGTGCAAGACGTTCCCGGAGGGCCGACGCGCTGTCGATGGCAGCGCCGTTCCAGGGGTTCTCGAGGGAGCCGCGGTCGATGTCGAGCAGGCGCTGAGCGCTCAACCCACGTAGCCTCCGTCCCAGGCTGTTGACCGCCTCGGCGGTGCCGGCGGGATCCAGGTGGATCGCGATGTTGCAGTCAGCTCGGACCGCGAGCAGGGGCACCAGACATCCCGGCTGTACCGCCGAACCCGGCAACCGGCGCACGACATAGCCGCTGAACAGGGTTCTCCCGATTCGCGCGTGGTCGCGCGCCTCGTGCCAGGTGTCATCGCCGTTCGCCGCCGAAGCGCTACCGGGCGCTTCCATCAGGCGTTTCAGTAGGTCCTCTCCATGCAGAAGCCTGGCCGAGATACCGGCGCGTGTGGTGGCGTCGATGATCGCCGCAACGGAGCGCTCGAGGTGGCGCTCTCGCCCCGGCCCGCAGCCGGGGAGGAAGAGCACGGAGCGGTTGTAGGCGGGATGCCGGGAGAGCATCTCCTGCCAGTGAACGCTCATGGCTGAGTTCAGGCGCAATGCCACCGCCCCCGAGCCGAGGCACCTCGGATCGGGATCCGCCCACACGGAGGGGATTCGACGAATCTCCACAAGGATCTCCAGTGCGAAGTCCAATGAACGGCAGAGGAGGGCGAACGCCTCCACCACGGCCAGCCGACGCCGTTCATCCAGGGCCTCCAGATCGAGGTTTGCCGTCTCGATCAGCGCGCTCACGGATCCGCCACTCTGTCGGAGCTTCCAGCCGTCAACGCGGGGCGCCTCAAAC
>JBHELP010000205.1:0-18129 GCA_046263035.1 Candidatus Dormibacteria bacterium
CCCCCAGACGCCGGTGAGGACGAAGAGCACCCAGAAGATGGCCAGGGCGGATCCGAAGCTGAAGACATAGGCCCACACCCGAAGCTGTGCATGTGCCAGTCGTTCGTGGCGCTCGTCGCCACTGGCCATGGAGATGGCCTCGCCGACGGCCGCCAGGGTGGTGGACCCGGTGAGGAAGGCGGCGATCTCCACATGGACAAGGGCCACGATGGCGACCAGCCAGGTGTTGGCGGCCAACGAGCCGCCAACGTTCTGCAGGGCGAGGGCCGCGGTCACAGGTTGTACAGCCGGTTGACGCCGAGAACCGCCAGGAAGATGACCACGGACACCAGGAAGAGTGCCGGGATCAGGACCTCAGGACGTCCCAGAGGCCGACGGTCCGGGGTGCGGTCGATGAAAGGCAGGACCAGCATGAGTGCCGATGCGGCGCCGAGCACACCAAGCGTGCCGAACCCGATGAGCGAGCCAGGGGCCAGCAGGAGGAACTGATCGAGGGGAAGGTAAAACCACTCGGGGGTGGGCACGTAGGTCAGGGTGGCGGGATCGGCCATCTCGTCCAGGGGAGCTCCCGAGATCAGTCCCATGACAAAGATGAAGGACGTAAGAGCGACCCCGAGAACTATGTCCTTGAAAAGCTGGTCCGGGAAGAAGCCCACTGTCGAGCTCGGCGCGCTGTGGCGGCGATCGGTGCCCCGGGTGGGATATGGCGGCTCGGCACGACCGATCCATCCGGCCACCTCCCGCTCGGGGTGCTCGGTCTCGGTTCGATAGTTGACCCAGGCTCCGAACTCCCCGTGGCGGCGAAGAAGGTAGAGATGGGCTCCGATGAAGGCCAGCATCAGGAAGGGAAGCACCCACACGTGGAAGGCGAAGGTGCGGGTCAGGGTGATGGGTCCCACCGCGTCACCACCCCGCCACAGCTTTCGAACCCCATCTCCTACGAAGGGGATGTAGTGGGGAATATTGGTGATCACGACCGCCGTCCAGTACGCCGCCTGGTCCCAGGGAAGCATCGCTCCGGTGGCGGCGAGGCCGAGTACCAGGAAGAAGAGAATGACGCCGGACACCCAGTTGAGCTCTCGAGGGCGCTTGTAGCTGGCGCTGATGAAGGTGCGCAGAGCGTGCAGGCCGATCACCAGGATGAGGGTGTACGCGCCCCACAGATGGAGGCCGCGGACCCAGCCCCCGAAGGGGTCGCTGGTCCTCAGATAGTTGAGGCTTGAATACGCCTCCTCCACCGAGGGCACATAGTCCAGGAGAAGAAAGATGCCCGTGAAGAGCTGGAGGGTGATGAGGATGAGGGTCGCGCTTCCCAGCGCGTATGCCCACCCGCCCTTCTTGGGCACGGCCTCATAGAGACCCTTGTGGACCAGTTCGGTGCCCCCGGTGCGGTCGTCGAACCATCGATAGCCGCGGCGCAGACGTCTGCCCATCGGCGCTCGTACCAGCCTCAGCATGGGATCGCTACACGGGGTCCTGAAGGCGGTTGGCCACCTCGAGGATCTGCCTGCCATAGGCGTCGCTCCGTATCCGCTGTTCCCAGCGGGGCAGCGGTGACGGCGGTGGCCCCCCCACGTTCCGGCCGTCTTTGTCATAAAGCCCCCCATGGCAGGGACACAGAAACTGATCGAGGTTCTCGTCCCAATGGACGTCGCACTGCATGTGGCTGCAGATGTTGCTCAGCGTGAGAACGCTGCCGTCCGGGCGCCTCACAAGGTACACGACGCGCCGCTGAGGTGGCACGGGGAAACCCTCGCCGATGGGCATCTGGACGATGCGAGCCGTCGGGCGGCCGAACGGTATGTCGTCCAGGGGGCCCACGGCAACCCAGGACTCCCGCTGCTTGGTGAAGAGCGGACTGAGCAGAAACCCGATGGCGGGGATGCTCAGGAGGGCGGTGATCACCCCCATGCCGGCGCCGGTGCCGGTGAGCAGGAACTGGCGCCGGGTCATACGGGGCATCAGCGGGCGCCCGCGCCGGTGCCTGGATGGTTGGCGAGTCCCACCAGGGCGGCAGCCCCCATCGCCAACAACAGCACGACCATGGTCGCCGTCACCGCCGTGAGGAGGACTGCGATCGACCGGTCACTGCTCCGCCACAGCGGCCGCAGGGCGCTGCAGGTCAACCAGCTGCCGATGCCTGCGAGAACGCCTATCCCGCCGAGCAGCACCCCAAAATACCAGAAGGCCTGGAACTCGGATACGCGCTCGGGAAGGAAGGCGCCCAGAACGCCGGTCACGGGTACAGCCCTCGGGGTGGATCGAACGGACCGTGAGCATCCACCTGGCGGAGCTCACCGTAGATCGCGTAGTCACCGCGGGCGTGCTCCTTTATGTAGCCCATGAGCAGAGCCGTGACCACGGAGACCGCTCCCACCGTGACCAGGCTCCTGCGGAGCAGCACCGGGCGCTGCCCGTGGGCCGGTCTGCGGGGCCGCATCCGGGCTGCGAGGTGAAACGCCGTGGCCACCACCGCCAGTCCGAGGCCGGCGTAGCGGACGCCGATGATGTCCGGACCCAGAACGGCCGCCGGCATGCAGGCCACGATCATGCCGCCCCCACTCAGCACGGTGGCGGCCAGCGCCGAAGGCGAGGCTCTCATGCCGCCCTCGCGCTCCGCACCCAGGGCGATGTTGCCGCCCACGAGGATGGTGCCGACGAGGACCTCCTGAAGCACCATCAGCCCGCCCTGCGAGCCGATGAGGTTGTCGAAAAAACCGAGCTGACTGTGTTTGAGGACCTCGACGAGGATGAACCCGTCCACTGGCATGAGCAATGCCAGGACGAGACCGATGCGCAGGTTGACGCCGGCCGCCCACGACTGGAAGTCCCGTTCGGGACCGGGCTCCGTGCGCCGCCCCTTCAGGGCCGCGAAGCCCGCCAGGAAGAGTGCCGCCCACGAGGCGTTGCCGATGAGGCGATGGACCAGCAGCGGCAGATAGGGTGGGTTGAGGGCTGTCTCGACCAGGCCGCCGTGGTCGGGGGTGATGAGGTAGGAGTCCAGACCGACGATGAGGACGACGAAGAGCGTCTGCCAGAAGGTGACCCCGGCTCCCAGGAGGGCGTGCCGTCCCGGCCGCATCGCCCCGAAGCTGTGCTGGTACCAGACCAACAGCGGGGTGAGGATGAGGAAGAGTCCGAAGGCAAGACCTATGAGAGGGAGGAGCTCGTTGACCAGCGTGCCGATCTGCTTGCCCCAGAGGCCGGTGAGGAGGACAACTGCGAAGAGCGCGAGCGTCGCTCCGAAGCTGAAGACCAGGTAGTAGCTGCGTCCCAGGGAATGGGCATAGCGCAGAGCTCTGGGATCGCCACTGCGGGCGCCGTGCGCCTCCATCGCCGTTGCCAGCGTGATGGCTCCGACCGAGTACTCCGCGATGGTGACGTGGCAGAGGAAGAAGAAGGCCACAGGGAGGGTGTTGCCAAGTCCCGGAACATCCGGGATGGGGACCGTGAAGCCGAGCATCAGGCCTCGTCGCCGGTGGTCATACGCCGTCCGAGGCTGTCGATGACACCGGCGCTCACCTCGTTCAGGCCGGCCGGCCCAGGGTCCCCCTCCCTGACGCACCGGGGTCCGGCGGCGGCCTCATCCTGCCGTGGCCGGGGGGGGGAATCCTCCGGGCTGCGGTGCACGGGGCAGCCGTCGCCGGGGCTTGTCGCGCCGCCGTCGGAGGCCCCCTCCTGCATTCGGGAGCGGGCCTCCGCGATCCCAGCCTCGGCGTGAAGGATGGTGACCTGGGGAGCGGCCAGCGCCATTGCCAGTCGCTCAACGTGCTCGGCGGCGAGGTTGCGCAAGAAACCCACCGGTATACGGTCCAGCCGGTCCTCCGCCTCGTTGCTCCACGGTAACCGGCGCGGCGACACATGCGGGCCGGTGTGGGCCTCGGTGCCGAGAGGCGCGCGATGCGGTCCGGCACCTGCATCCAGCGCCTCCAACTCGGGGCGTACGAAGGGCTCCACGGTCTCGGTGCCGATGACGGGGAGCCGTCGCGTCCGAGCCGACTTCTCGACCATGGCCTTCACGCGGCGCCGTAGGTAGCCCGCCGGCAGTTGCTGCAACTGGCGGCGGGCCTCGACCGTCCAGCCCAGCTTCTGACCATCGAAACCCGTCTCACCGGCATCACCCTCATCCCGCGCTGCCCGTCGCAGCGAATCCGGGTCCACGGACTGAAAATGGTCCGCGGTGGCACCGCAGACCGGGCAGTGAACCGGTTCGGTCGTTCGAGCAGCGTAGCCGCAGACCGCGCAGAGGGCGCGGGTGTCCTCCGCGGCTGCCTCCGCAGCCATGGCCCGCTCCGCGCCCTCGAGCACGGAGGCGGTGCGCGAGATCCGCCTCATGGTCCGCTGGAAGGGCATGAGTTCGTCGAGCGCGCTTTCGACATCGCCCGATGACACGACGCTGTGGCCCTTCTCGATGGCCCATCGAAGCACCGCGGTCCTGGCCAGAGCGCGTGCGGCGGCGGGAACTGCAGACATGCGCTCCTCCGCCTCAGGGGTCCAGATGACCGCGGCATCGGCCCTGACGTCAAGCGGCGGTATGTGGGTACGGCTGGTGATGAGCACGTTGCCCGGGGCCAGGCGGAGGAGCTGCTCGGTGGTGCTGCCCAGATCCATGCGGTCATCGGAGTGGACTCCGATGCGCCCCAGGATGGTCAGCCACGGCTCCCGGTCGCGGATGTGTCGAAGGAGACGGTCGAAGGCCTTGCCGTCGAGCAGGGTGATGGGAAGCTCGATGCCCATCTCCGTGGCGGTCGCCTGAGCCACCCGGAGGTGGGATTCATAGATCTTGGCCAGGCCGGTGTCGATGATCTCCTCATGCAGTGCCTCCTGCTCCTTGAATCGGAAGACCTTCGACGCCTTCTCGGACAGGACGTCCACGATGCCGTTGAAGACGGCATAGTGGAGATAGGGGTCGTAGACGGCGACCGCCTCGATGGGCTTGTCGAGCATCCGCGACAGCTCCAGTCCCGTGCGCAGGCCGGCGAAGCACTGCGGCGATCCGTCGATGGCCACCAGGATGCCTCCGTCCAGGGCCCGCTCCCCCGTGCGCCGCACCAGCAGGACATCGGTCCTCACCCGCCTCACCACGCGTTCGGCCACGCTGCCCAGCAGCGACTGCCGGACGGCGCCTGCGCCGAGGGCTCCCATCAGAACGAGGTCTGGTTGAACCTCCTCGACGTCGGCGACTATCTCTTCCCAGTTGCGGCCGTCCCGGCGCCGTGCCTCGAAGGCGATGCCCTTCTCCAGGCACCGGTAACGCATGACGTCCGTGTAGCTGTCGCTGATCAGCTCCAGCCCGGTGGTGATCAGGCTGTCGTGGATGCGCCGCTGCCGGAGGAGCTCAGCCTCGTCTTGGTACTCCTCCGGGAGCGTGTACTCCATCTGCTTGAAGCGGTAGTCGTGCATCCGCGCCGCATAGGCGTGCATCCCGATGCAGCGGGCGCCGCTGTGCCCGGCCAACTCGATCGCCAGTCCGGCCGCGGCGTCGGAATGCTCCGAATTGTCCAGGGGGACGTGAATGCTCGCGTAGCCTGGCATCTTTCCGTAGGATGGTATGCAACGGGGCCCCGCGACGTACAGGCGATGTGGGCAGGCCGGTCAGCAGCCGAGCAGGTGAGATGGATATCGACACAACACCGGCCGACGAGTGCACCGGGATGGAACACGTCGCCGCAACAAGGGGCATCAGCCCCGCGCCGGCGCAGCGCAGTGGCGATAGGCCGGATGCAGGCACCACCCCGAAGGAACCCAGCGCCGCCACACCGGACGTCCAGACCCCTGCGGAGGAGCGCATCGCCGGAGTGGGCGCTGAGGCGGTCGAACAGTCCCGCCCCGTCCACTGCCCTGTGACCGGCGACCCGGCCGCGGGAGGTCCCGTCGGGGGCTGTCCCGTCGCCCACGGGGCGGGGGGGCCTCACGGTGCGGCGGGGCAGGCCGGCAAGGTTTGGAGCGAGGCCGCCCTCAGCCATGTGCGTGCCCGGGTCGCCGCAGCACCCATGGAGGCGGAACGGGCCGAGAGAATGTCCCGGGCCGTGGCCGAGGAGCGGGCACGCCGCCGGCACCAGGAGATCACCGAGCTCTTCGTGCGATCACTTGGAAAGAAGCTCGGCTACGGTCATCCTCTCAGCGAGCGCACCGGTGAGCTTCACTTCACATGGACCCCGGAGGCGGAGGCGCGGCTGGAGGCGGTTCCCCAGTTCTGCCGGGAGCTCACCCGTTGGCGGGTGGAATGGACCGCCCACAAGCTGGGCCTCGGGGACACCATCACCGAGGCGGTGATGGACGTCAAATACGAGATGTGGGGCGCCGTCTCGCACGCCATCGAAGAGCGTCGGGGCGAGGGGCTACCGTGGACCGACTCCGCTCGGGCCCGCTTCGATGCCATCCCGGAGTTCGTCCGGGGCCAAGTGCTGGAGGCGGTCGAGGGCAATGCCCGGACACTCGGGGCCCCGAAAATTGACGATCTCGTTATCGACAGGGTCATCGAGCGATGGATTGCGACAGGTGACTTCCATGAGGGTCTCTACGGCTTCCGCTGAGCTCCGCCTATGTTCCGTAGTCTGCCTGCCTGCGCATCGCGGCGGCCGCGGTGGGGCTCACAGGCCCAGCAGGTCGGCCAGCTCATCGCGGCCGCCTCCAACGACGCGGGGTGTGATGAGCGCGCCCGAGACGGCCCCTGTGTCCTTCAGGCCGTTGCCGGTGAGGACGCACACCACCCGCGATCCCCGGTCAACCCGACCCCTCTCCAGGGACTGGACGAGAACCGCCAGGGAGGCTGCCGAGGCCGGCTCACAGAAGATCCCCTCGCTGGTGGCGAGCTCGCGCTGGGCGAGGCAGATCTGGTCGTCGCTGACCGAGTCGATGAGCCCTTCGGATTCGTCACGGGCGACCAGTGCCTGCGTCCACGATGCCGGGTTGCCGATCCGGATGGCGGTGGCGATGGTCTCCGGCCGCTCTACGGCGTAGCCGGTCACCAGGGGGGCGGCGCCGGCGGCCTGGCCACCGACCATCCGGGGAAGACGCCTGCTCAAGCCCTCGTCAAAGTACTCTCGGAAACCCCTCCAATAGGCGGTGATGTTGCCGGCGTTTCCCACCGGGATGGCCAGCACGTCCGGCGCGTCGCCGAGCTCGTCCACGATCTCGAAGGCCGCGGTCTTCTGACCGGCTATGCGGGCGGGGTTGACGCTGTTCACCAGGGTGGCGGTGCTGCCTTCGCAGAGGGAGCGCACCGCCCGTAGAGCGGCGTCGAAATTTCCCTCGACGGCCACCACGCGAGCGCCGTGGACCTGGGCCTGGACCAGCTTTCCCGCGGCCACGTGCCCGGTCGGGATGATGACCAACGTACGGAGACCAAAACGGGCGCCGTAGGCGGCCGCCGATGCACTGGTGTTGCCCGTCGAGGCGCAGACGATGGTATCGCTGCCCCGCTCCATGGCCCGGGCCACCGCCACCACCATCCCCCGGTCCTTGAAGGAGCCGGTCGGGTTCAGGCCCTCGAACTTGAAGTGAAGCGACCGCAGGCCCAGGGCCGGCCCCACGGCCCGGGACTCGATGCATGGGGTGGAGCCCTCGTTCAGGGTTATCCGCGGGGTGGCTTCGCTGAGGTCGAGCCGCGCACCGTATCTGAGAATGACCCCCGGGCGATCCATCATCGAGGTCATTCCGTGAGACGGTCGAGGCAGGCTGCCAGCCGGCGCACGATCGGGAGGGTGTCCAGGGTCTCGAGGGCCCCGCGGAGGATGCCACGCGGTGCCGGTGCAGTGAGGCAGATCAGCTGGCACCCGCGCTCGTCGCCCGCCGGCAGTTCGGCAATGCCGTCAACCGCCACACCACGATCCTGAAGCATCAGCGCGACGGTCCCCGCCGCCTCCGGCGCCGCAGCCGTCTCGAGGCGCAGATACGCGCCCGTCTCCGCATCCCCGGCCTCGAGGACTGGCAACGGGCCGACCGGCGGAGGATCGTCGGCCACGCCCGCCTCTCGCATCCTCGCCACCGTCACCAGATCGCTGAGGATCGCGCTGGCGGTGGCCCGGCCCCCGGCCCCTGCTGCGCTCAAGACAACCGCACCGACCAGGTCACCCTCGAGAACAACCCGGTTGCCTGCGCCCGCCACCGACGCGAGAGGGTGCGAGAGTGGGACGAGGGCGGGACCCACCCCAAGTGAGACGCTCGTGGAGGTGCGCCGCCCCCGGGCCACAAGCCTCACGGCGTAGCCCAGGTCACGGGCGTGGCCGATGTCGGCCGGATCGATCTCGCGGATACCCGTGGTGTCGATGGCGCCGGGGTCCACGTGGGTTCCGAAGGCCAGCCAGGCCATGATCGACAGCTTGGCGGCGGCGTCCTCGCCGTCCAGGTCGGCGGAGGGGTCCGCCTCCGCGAAGCCGAGCGACTGCGCCTCCGATACGGCTGTGTCCAGAGTGATGCCGTCCGCCGCCATGCGGTCGATGATGAAGTTCGTCGTGCCGTTGATCACGGAATCCAGGCTGTGGACACGTTCGCCGCGCAGGCCCTCCCGCAGCAGGGCGATGATGGGCATCCCGCCCCCGACGGCCGCCTCGTAGCGGAGTGGAGCGCGCCCGCGCGCGAGCTCCGTCAGCTCGGGTCCCCGTCGGGCGATGACGGCCTTGTTCGCGGTGACGACGGCCCGTCCGGCGCGCAATGCGATGGCGATCAGATCACCGGCGGGCGATTCACCTCCGATGAGCTCCACGATGATGTCGAGGCTCGGATCACCGACGACGGCCGACGCGTCAGCGATGATGGGCACGCCCCGGAGGTCAACCGCGCGAGGCTGCTGAGGATGCCGAACCGCCACCACGGCCAGCTCGATGGCGGCGCCGGCGCGTTCGGAAAGGAGGGGCGCCTTCTCCATCAGGCCCCGCGCGACCTCGACCCCAACCGTACCCATCCCGAGCAGCCCAACCCGCATCCTGTCTCCTTCCGCGGGCCAGCCGGTCATACACGCAGCCCCGTGGACCAGTCTAGTCAACCGGAGAGGGCCGTCCCACGGCGACCCGGACTCTGCTCGACCGGCCCGCTTCGACGTCGGCCGCGCCGCCTGCACCAACAACTCGCTGGTCAGCGCAGCACGCCAGGGAGCCGCTATGTCAGCGTCAACTGACCGGCCGGGCCAACGCCGGCGGCATCGAGGCATTGGGGTGCGAGACACGGTGCGTTGCCGGAATGCGACGCGAACCGGGCGCGGGTGGGTCGCCGCCAGCGTGTACCATCCTGCCATCAGTGCCCCTGCACGTCACTGCGAGGGCCGGCCGGGGATGACTGCATGCAGGTGAGGCGGCGGCTCACCCCGACACTGTTGGTGGCCATGGTCGGCATGGTGGCCTCGTGCAGCCCCATGCAGGAGCTCCCCACCCGGAAGCCGGTCCCGTCCGGGGCCCGCAGCCCGGCCCCGCGGGCCCGCGGGGGAACGGTGAACATTGCCCTTTGGCAGGAACCGGCCAGCTTTCTCGCCGCCGGGGTGGTCGAGCGGGATACCTTTGCCAACGTCATCGCCGCGCCCGTCGCCGAGGGTCTGCTCTGGTATCGGGCCGTCGCCGACGTGACCGGGGCACGTGGCCCCGCCGACCACTGGAGGCCGGCGCTGGCCACCGAGGTGCCGACCCTGGAGAACGGTGGGGTCAGAACGCGCGGGTGTGGCAACGCCGCGGCAGCAATGTGCGTGACCTGGCGCCTGCGTGAGGGAGTCCGGTGGCATGACGGAAGCGCCTTCAGCTCGCACGACGTCTGCGATACCTTCAAACTCTTCCATCTGCGCTACGGGGACAGCAACCCAACCGCCCTTCTCACCTCTGCCGGATGGGACCAGGTGATCGATTGCTCCGAGGTTGATCTCACCACCGCCGTGGTGGACTTCAAGACTCAGTACGGCCCCTACCTGACGCTGGGATCGGGCGTGTACGGAGTCCTGCCTGCCTCCATCCTCGATCCAGCCTTCCGATCGAACGCTGATCTGCAGTCGTTCACCAGGGATGTGGATCTCACCCGCGGTTCCAGGAATCGGGAGGCCTTCAGAGGCAGTGCCTCCCTGGACCGGATGATCGACGGCACCGGTCCCTTCGTGTTCGCCGGGGCCGAGGCCGGCCGGCAGGTGACGCTCGTGGCCAATAGGGAGTACTGGGACAGGGACCGGATTCCCAAGCTCGATCGGCTTGTCTTCATCTTTGAGCCGGACGTGGCCGCCGCGGTGAACGCTGTCAGGTCCGGCACAGTGGACATGGCGTTCGATCTCCGCCTGGCAAACCTCCGGGGCCTGATCGAGACGGCGTCCGGCGGAGGGCTGGCCGTGCAGACCGTCGCCGATGCGGGGGCCGAGAAGCTGGACCTGAACGTCTGCGCCAACGCTGCCAGGCTGTGCGACGTGCCCGCGGCCAGGCGGAGCCCGTACACGGCGGATAGAGCCGTGCGCCGTGCCATCCTCGCCGGCGTCGATCGTCAGGCGATCATCGACCGGGTGGCCGCCGGCAGGTCGACCATTCCGCCGGATTCCTGGATGGCGCTGGGGATTCCCGAATTGCGTGATGCCGCCGTCCCGACCACGGTTCATGATCCGGCCGCGGCCGCAAGGATCCTCGACGAGGCCGGGTATGCCCTGAGTCCGAGCTGCGACGGTGGCAGGACCCGTGCCTTCAGTGACGGCTCGTGCATCTCTGTGAACCTCGGCACCACCACCGACGATCCCTCTCGGCTCATCGCGGAGAGCCTGGTGGCGGGTGATCTCGCGGCGATCGGCATCCGTGTGGTCCAGCCCTTCACGCCAAACGTGCCCTCCGCCACCTTCTTCGACACCGTCGCCAACGGCGGCCCCCTGTACAGCCATGCCTACGACGTGGGCATGTATACGTCAAAGCTGGTCTCGCCCGGAGAGCCCGATCGCTACTACTCGCTCTACCACGGCGACTGTCATGGAGCCTGTCCGGCCAGCAGCCAGATCCCGGCCGCCGCCAACGGCGGTGCCGGGGAGAATGCCACCGGGGAGAACAGCGCGGAGGTCGACAGGGCGCTCGACAGCGGCCGCCGCTCTGTCGACGCCGGCACCAGGACGAGAGCCTACCGAAGCGCCGAGAGGGCCCTGGCCCGGGATCTTCCCGAGATCCCGCTCTATCAGCATGTGACGGTCAACGCCCACAGCACGGCGATCCAGGGAGTTCGTGACAACGAGGTCGTCTGGGATTTCAACACCGCCGATTGGTCCTGCGCCGGCGGCAGCTGTCGGCCCCAGCCCGTTCCCGCGGCCACGCCTCCCTGAGTCCGGGTCGTCGTCCTCCATGCCGCCCCACTCCGACCCGGCGTGGAGCCGGTGGCTGATGGACGGCACACGTCTGGCCGGCGCCGCCCGCCGCCACGAAGCCCCGTATACTCCCTCCCAGAGACACGGATGGCGGGTGGGACCCGTCGCCACCATCAGGGGGGTTGTGGGACTTGGTCGGCCATGAGTTGGCGGACCGCGCTCTCGATGCCGCCGGCGCGGCCGGTGCCGAGTACGCGGACTGCAGGGTTGTCCGTCGCGAGGTGGAGTCCCTGCACGTCAAGAATGGCCGGGTGGCTCAGGTCGCCGTCGATGATGACGAGGGCTTTGGCGTCCGGGTGATCGTGAACGGCGCCTGGGGATTTGCCGGCAGCCAGCGCGCCGATGCTGCGGGCATCGCCGAGGCGGTGGACCTGGCGGTCAGCATTGCCCGAGCCTCCGGCCGGTTGATGGGTGAGCCGGTGCGCCTGGCCGCGGCTCCAGTGGTCCAGGGCTCCTACCGGACCCCGCTCCGCATCGATCCCTTCAAGGTGCCCCTCGAGGACCGGGTCGGCGTTCTCATGGCCGCCGACCTGGCCATGGCCAGGGTGGCCGGGGTGACTGTTCGGGAGGCATCGATGGAGTGCGTCCGTGAGCAGCGCCACTTTGCCAACAGCGAGGGCTCACGTCTGGATCAGACGATCATCGAGACCGGCGCCGGCCTGGACGCCACCGCCACGGAGGCCGGCGAGGTCCAGACCCGAAGCTATCCCAACAGCTTTGGCCGCCAGCAACTGTGCGCCGGTTGGGAGGTCGTCGAGGAGATGGATCTCCCGGGCAATGCCGAGCGGACCGCCGCCGAGGCGGTGGCGCTGCTGTCCGCCGATCCGTGCCCGTCCGGTCTGATGACCGTCATACTTGATTCCACTCAGGCGGCGATGCAGGTTCACGAGTCCTGCGGTCATCCCACCGAGCTGGACCGGGTCCTCGGCACCGAGGCCGCCTATGCCGGCACCTCCTTCATGACCCCGGATCTTCTGGGCACCCTCCGGTATGGCAGTGACCAGGTGACCATCACCGCCGATGCCACCAGCGCGACCGGCCTCGGCTCCTTCGGTTGAGACGACGAGGGTGTCGCCGCCCAGCGAACCGTGCTCGTGGACCGGGGGCTCTTCACCGGCTACATGACATCCCGCGAGACGGCCGCCCGCTTGAGTATGGAGAGCAACGGGACCATGCGCGGCTTTGGATGGAGCCGGCTTCCGCTCATCCGAATGACCAACATCAACCTCGAGCCGGGGTCGTCCAGTCTGGAGGAGATGATCTCCACAACCGAGCACGGTGTCTACCTGGAGACCAACCGCTCGTGGAGCATCGATGACCGCCGCCTCAACTTTCAATTCGGCACTCAGCAAGGGTGGGAGATCCGCGACGGAAGGCGAGTACGTCTTCTCAAGAATCCCCTCTACAGCGGGATCACCCCGGAGTTCTGGAACTCCTGCGATGCCGTGGGAGGCCCCGATGAATGGCGGATGTGGGGTGTTGTCAACTGTGGGAAGGGTCAGCCGGGGCAGGTGATGCACGTGGGGCATGGTGCGGCGCCCTGCCGCTTTCGCGACGTCAGGGTCGGTGGGGCGTGACCAGGGACCTGATGGCGATGGCGGATGCCGTCCTGAATCGACTTCCCGGCAGCGCAGGCGCGGAGGTGTCGGTGCACGAGGACAGTCTCGCCCTGACGCGCTTCGCTCTCAACGCCATCCACCAGAACGTCGCCGAGACCTCTCTCCGGATGCGCCTCAGGCTGGTGTCCGACGGTCGCGTCGGAGTGGCCGAACTACGTTCGGACGCCCAGGATGGCGCCGCCCGCCTGGTCGATGCGGCGGAGCGGGCGCGCCGGCTGTCGCCCGCCGGTGACGTCTCGCCCCTTCCCACACCCACCTGCCCGGGAGGCGAGGCTCAGGCGGCTTTCAGCGCGACCACGGCCGCTGCGTCTCCGGATCTGAGGGCCGAGGGCGTGGGCGTCATTGCGGCCGCTGCGGTCGGGAGCGGGCTGGAGGCGTTCGGCGCCTTCAGCACCGCGTGCAACCGGACCGTCATCGTCAACACCGCCGGAGTCCGACGCCACGCACAGTCGACCGCCGCCGACCTGGTGGCCGTCGTGCGGGGGGCGGATGGGGCCGGGTACGCTGACCGTCACAGTTTCGATGTCGCCGCCATCGACTGCGGGGGGCTGGCCCGCGAGGTGATCGACACCTGCTCCCGGAACCAGGCGGCGGTGACGATCGAACCTGGTGACTACGAGGTCGTTCTCTCCCCGTACGCCGTCGCCGATCTGGTCGAGCACCTGTCCTGGGTGGGGTTCAGCGCCCTGGCCCACCAGGAGGGCCGGAGCTTCATGAGGCCCGGAGAGCGCCTGATGAGTGAATCGATAACAATCGACGAGGATCCCTCAGACCCCCGACGAGAGCCCTTTCCCTTCGACTCCGAGGGGGTCTGCACGCGGCCGGTGAGTCTGATCGACAGGGGGGTCTGCCGAAACTTCGTCCATGACACCGCCACTGCGCTCAGGGAGGGAGGGGAGTCGACAGGCCATGCCCTTCCCATGCCCAACACCTGGGGGCCGGTGGCCCGCCATCTCGCCATTGCCGCCGGGGACCGCACCGTGGAGGACCTCATCCGCGCGACCGAACGCGGCCTCTATGTCAATCGCCTGTGGTACGTGCGCAGCGTCCATCCACTGCGAACCATCATCACCGGCATGACGCGAGAGGGCACATTCCGCATCGACGGCGGGCGGCTTGGCCCTCCGGTGAAGGATCTTCGCTTCACCCAGAGCATTGTCGACGCGCTCGGCGACGTTCGCGGCATCGGTGGTGAGCGTTCCCTGCACCGGGCTGAGACCGAGAACACGCCCCTTGTTCCCCACCTGCACCTGGGCAGCTTCAGCTTCACCTCCTAGCCGGCCCGACCCCCGAGGCGGCCAGAAGCCTATGCTTAGGGAGATGGGCGGTCGCCGCCTCAGGTTCCTGCCTTCCTCCTGGGTCTCACGGTGGCCGCCCTCACTCTCACCGGTTGGGATCAGCCCGCGTCCATCATCAGCTTCCTGGTACCGGACGACGAGACCGCGGCTGCTACCTTCTTGGGGGTGAGCGCGCCGATCATCGCCGTGACCCTGGGCAACGAGCCTCGGCAGGGCAGGGCCCCACAGCTGGCACAGCACCGATCGTACTTCGAGGCCCTTGAGCGGGAGGGAGCCGTCCCCCTCGGCGTGCCCCTCCTGTCAGATGTGGGGGGGCTGCGCCGGCTCTACGAGCGGTGTGACGGCCTTCTCCTTCCCGGCGGCCCCGATGTGGCACCCGAGCTCTACGCCCAGGTCCCCGATGGCAGTTGCGGTGTGTATGTCGATCCACCGTTGGATCGGGTGGAGATGGAGCTTCTCCGATGGGCGATCAAGGACGATCGTGCGGTCCTGGGGATATGCCGGGGCCTTCAGTTGCTCAACGTCTGCTGCGGCGGCACCCTGTGGCAGGACCTGCGGGTGCAGAATGGCGCAACCCTCATGCACCAACCCAACGGGGGACGGCGTGTCGACCTCAGCCACGGCCTCGCCCTCGAACCGGACAGCCGTCTTCATCTCATCCTCGGCAGCGACCATGTGGAGGTGAACAGCCTTCATCACCAGGGGATCCGCCGCCTGGGTAACGGGCTTGCGGTGGCGGGCCGGTCCGGTGACGGCCTGGTGGAGGCAGTGGAGATGCCCGACCGGCGCTTCGTGATCGCCCTTCAGTCTCATCCAGAGGAGCTCTCCGGAACACCGGGATGGGCGGAATTGCTCTTCCGGGCATTCGTCGCTGCCGCCGCGGTCTGAGAATCGTCGACGTCTGAGAGCTGTGCCCGAGCTCAGAAATGGAAGTAGATGAAAGGGGGCCCCTCACTGGGTCGGAGGAGGAGGGTGAGGCTGAGCAACAGCGCGTACCCGACCGGCTGCGCATACCAGGCGAGCCTGAGGAGGCGGTCCTGCATGTGCCAGGCGGTCCCCCGCCGAGCCTCCCATAGCTCCCGACATTCCAGGACCCCCTCCACGGCCAGGCAGCCCGCGGCTACCGCGAGGATGAAGAGGCTCTGGCGCGTCGTGAGCAGGCGGTTGCCGCCACCGCCCATTCCCGTCATCGAGCGCAGGACGTGCATCGCCTGCCCGAAGTTGCTGGCACGGAAGAAGACCCAGCCGACACATACGAGGATGAAGGTGGCCAAACGGCTCGCCAGTGTCAGCAGAGCTCGTTCGAGAGGCAGAGGAGAGTGCTCGCCGAGCCGATCGCCCAGGGCCCGCCGAAGCCCCCAATAGCCGGTCAGCAGAGCCCCATGGAAGGCGCCCCAGATCACGAACGTCCACGCGGCACCATGCCATAGACCCCCGATGAGCATGGTGAGAAACAGGTTCACATAGCGACGGCGGCGATTCCCGCCCAGGGGTATGTACAGGTAGTCGCGGAGCCAGCTGGACAGCGACATGTGCCAGCGGCGCCAGAAATCCGACGGGTTGACAGCCATGTAGGGCCTGTGAAAGTTCTCCGGCACCCTGAAGCCAAGCATGCGGGCGGACCCCCGCGCGATGTCGGTGAAGCCAGAGAAGTCGAAGTAGATCTGCATGGCGAAGGCTATTACCGCAAGCCAGGCGTCACCTACGGGCAGCTCCCCGCCGGTCGCCGCGCCGAAGCCCACCGCTACAAGAGGTGCGAGGTTGTCGGCGAGAACCACCTTCTTGAACAGTCCGATGGAGATGAGGCGAAGGCCGTCCCCGATCTGTGCCCACTCCAGGACCGGCAATCTCTCCAGCTGGGGGATGAAGGATTGGTAGCGCTTGATGGGACCGGCTATCTGGGTGGGAAAGAAGGCGGCGAACAGTGCGAAGCGAAGCGGTGATCGGATCACCTGGCTCCCGCGCTTCACCTCGATGAGGTAGTGAATGAATTCAAAGGTGAAGAAGGAGATTCCCAGCGGCAGGATGATGGACGGCTCGGGCAATGCGGGATGGCTGCCGACAAGCCCCAGGACCCTGGCCACGCTATGAAGCAGAAACAGGGTGTACTTGTAGAAGGCGAGGACCCCAAGGTCGATGGAGACTGCCAGCGCCAGCAGCGCCGTGGAGGCACGAGGCTGATGGCGCCCCCGGTCGAGCGCTCGACCGAAGCTGTAATTCACAGCGGTGAGAGCGATGATCAGCAGCAGCAGAGGCGCGCTGTAGCTCGCATAGAAGAGATAGCTGGCGACAAGCAGGAGGGTGGGTCGCCGCCGGGACGGAAAGACCCAATAGAGGGCAACCACAATGGGAAGGAACAGGGCGTACTGAAGGCTATTGAAGGGCATGACGCATGGCCGCGCGCTGAGTCCTCAACGACGTATCAATGCGGGTATGAGGTACCGCGTCGTGACCAGCTCCGTCAGCACCGCAGCACCGGCCTCGTTGAGGTGATGACTGTCACTGTAGTCCTCGGGTGGGATCCGATTCTCCGCGTCCCTGTACATCTCCAACAGCGGCACATGGGCACCGGCGGCAAGCGAGCCGACCATCTGGACATAGCGGTCGACATCGGCCGGCGAGCTCCAGTAGCTGCGATGAAGCGACGTTGCGGGCATGTTCACAAGAACCACGTCGATCTGGCGTGCATGCGCAAGTGAGAGGAACTCTCTCATTCGGTTCAGCTGTCGCCCGGTGAAGACGTAGGGCCGCAGGATTCCCTCGAAGGCCGTGGCGTCGGTCCATGTGGCGAAGCGCGATCGGGGTGGTATGCCGTAAAAGCCGCGGTACGTTGGTTCGACATTCCGGGGCGGGTTGGGTGGCGGATCAATCACGTCGTGGACGAGTTGATGATCACGATAGACGGGGAGGAGCCGGTCGAGCAGGAAATGGGCTTTGTCCCGCAACCCGTGACCCGAGTACTGATCGTAGTCATCGAGTCGGAGCAGAGGTGACATGAGACGCAGACGGGCCTCGTCGTCGACCACCAGAGAGTTGAGCTCGTAATCCGAGATCCCATAGACGATCACTCGTGGCTTCGCCTCCTCACGAATGACGTTCTTCAGCAGGAGGTAGTTGATGTCGATGTTCCCGGCCAGGACGCCGACGTTCATGGCGCTCTTCAGAGATAACCCGGCCCTGGCCATGGCCCGTTCTGCCACCCTGGGATCGAGACCGAAATTGGTCAGGGACGAGCCCATGAAGAGGACGTCGGGCCGGGGACCGGAGCCGAGCAGATTCCGGGCACGGTTCACCGAACCGGGTGTGTCCTGCGACGACATCGGCTGCAGCCGCGGCTCCAGGCCGGCGATGAGGGTGTTGGCGGCGGCCAGAGTGAGCATGAAAAGCGTCGCCCATGTCCAGAGCCTCTGCCGACCGGCCTGCGACCGGGTCATCCTCGGGGGCGGCTGAGGGACGCCCGGACGGCCTCAATGCCCGCGGCGGCCGCCGCCGCATTGCCCAGATCGTGATCGACAAGGTTGCGGTCCTGGCTGAGCACACCATTGAGGATGCCGTCGAGCGCCGTGCTCAGGTTGGTCACCGCCTCCCGGAGGCGTCCATCCGGCACGGCCAGGCCCGCGGGAACGCGGCGGGTGGAGAGTTCCCGAGTGAAGCGGTCGGTCAGTCCCTGGAGGCTCAGAAGTGCCTGGGCACAGTCGGTGGCCATGCTTCGGACGCAGGAGTCACGGGTGCTCCGGAAGGAGTCGAGGATCCCATCGGCCCCGCCACCGACAGCCTCGAGATAGACCCGTCCATCGGCATCCGCGGCAACCACGGGGGGCGGTGGGGTAACCGGATGAACGATCGGGAAGCCGGACGCCGGGGCGTCACCGCATGCACTGATGAGGACGGCGGTGCAGCAGAGGGC
>JBHELP010000206.1:0-14935 GCA_046263035.1 Candidatus Dormibacteria bacterium
GGTATGGGCTCCGCCACCAGCGCCGGGAGGCCCTCCCGCGGCCGAACCTGCTGAATGATCGCCAGAATATCCCGGCCGGCGGCGTCGGCGGCGACGAGATCTTCCTCGGGGGAGCGCTCGACAGCGGGGGAGAGAACTGCCCCTTCAGCGGCGATCAGGACGACGCGGCTCCTTGGCGACGCCTCGGCCAGCCGCTGGCGTGTCATTGACTCATCAGGAGAGATGATGGAGGGATTGAGAAGGATGACGTCGGGTTGCAGCCGGTGGCTCTCCTCCAGGAGCGAGGCACTGTCACGGGCCATGCCGCAAGGATCCACGAGCTCACCGAACGGAGCCAGCTTCTCGAGAGTGCTCAGGATGCTGCTGATCTCATCAGCGATCAGCACCCGGGCCGGTGTGTCTGGTATCCCCTCCTGCATGAGCGCCCATGGTACTTCGCCGCCCGGTCCATGACACAGAAAAGGGCGGCCGCGAGGCGGCCGCCCTTTCTCGATGCGAAGCAGTTACTGGCCGAGGCCGTTGCTCACGTTGGAGAACGTGTTCTTCACCTGGTTGCCGACGACGGCGAGGATGACGATGACGACGACTGCGATGAGGACAAGGATCAATGCGTACTCGACCATACCCTGGCCCTCCTCGCCCTCCTGGGCGCGTACCATGAGCTCGCGAAGACGGAGATACATACCGGTCATGTGTGCTTTCACCTCCTTTATGTGAGGATTTTCGACTGAACCCCATCGAATGAGGGGGCGTTTTTTGACTGATCTGACTATCGCCCATCCGCGGCTGGACGGCGTGATGGGAATGGAAAGGTGAGGTAACAGATTGGCACGGCGATCCACCGTGGCCGCAGCCTCCGAGGCGGTGCGCGTGGACAGATCAGTGATGGGTCCCGGTCATCCTCTGAGCTTCCTGGTGTGGGGTCGAGCCGTCCCCTCCGCCCTCTACGGTTACCTCGGATGGCTGATGCTGGAGCGTGTCATCGAGTCACTCCGCTCCCTGGGGGATCACCCGGGATGGCTGGAGGTGGTGGGTGGCCCACTGAGGTTGGTCGTCTACATGCTGTTCTGCGTCATTCCCGTGATCCTCATTCTCACCCGGCCCATGCCCCGGGGCAGGGACGGCCGGCTGCTGGTGCGGGCCACCGCTTTCACGGGCACCACCCTGCTCCTGGTGGGTGGTGCCGTGGTCCCCCCGGGGCCCCTCCTCTTCTCCGTTCCCGACTCAGTGGCCGCCACAGCCACGGTCGCCATCGTGGTCATGGAGGTGATCGCCGTCTATGCCCTGATATGCCTGCGGCGCAACTTCAGCATCATGCCGGAGGCCCGAAACGTGGTGAGCCGCGGGCCGTATCGGTTCGTCCGCCATCCCCTGTACGCGGCCGAGATCGTGGCCGCGCTGGCCGTGGTGGTGCCGGCGCCCAGGCTGTGGTCGACGGTGGTCCTGCCGCTGTTCGTCATCATCCAGATGACCCGCTCCGTCCTCGAGGAACGGCTGCTCACCCGGGTCCTACCCGCTTACCAGGCGTATCGGGAGAGAACGCGGCGCCTGATCCCCTTCGTCTGGTAGCCGCTGCCGGCCTATACTCCGCGCGTGGCAACGCCTGACGGGGACATGCCGCAATGAGCCGATCGCGAGTGCTCCTGGTGGACGACGATTCCCGGATCCTTCGTATAGTGGCCGCATATCTCGGCGGCGAGGGCTATGAGGTGCTCACCGCCACCAGCGGGCAGGCGTTCCTCGAGCAGGCATTCGTCGCCCGCCCCGACATCGTGGTCCTGGAGATGGCCATGCCCGGTATGGACGGCGTCGAGGCGTGTAGCCGGATCCGCGCACAGGGATTGACGGCGGCCGTGCCGGTGGTGATGGTCGCCGGTGAGCCGCGCGATGACGACATTGAGCGAGCCGCCGCGGCTGGGGCCAACCATCTGATCAGCAAGCCCTTCAGCCTCTCGGGACTGGGGTTGGTGGTGAGGTCGCTGCTGGCCTGACGGGAGCGACGGGAGGTGGGGCTCACCAGTCGGAGGGTGCGGCCACGGTGAGATCGCGCCGCCGGCGGCCGGCCGGCATGGTTTCGCGGCCTGACTGGCCACCCCCTGGTGGTGTGGCATTGACAAACCTCGCCACACCCCACGGCGGGCCACCGTGGCTAGTTCACGGTGCCAGAGAGATGGGTCTCCAGGTTGGCGGGAAGGCCAGGGGTGAGCACCGCTTTCACGCCTGGTTCAAGACCCACGATGGCGCCTCCCAGGGTCGCCGAGCGAAGTGCCTCAGCGGTCGTCCACATGGGTGGTGGCTTGACGGCCGTACCCCGGGCCTGGGCACTTCCTGCCGACAGGACGGCGAGGGCGATCACACCTGCCTGCAGCACCCCGATCACCGCTCCGGCGGCTGCCCCGCTGCAGCGGTCGAACATGACCACCATGAGGCCGCGGAGATGTGGTGAGGCCAGGGCGCCGATGGTCTCGAAGACCAGGCTGATGGCGACGAACACCCCAATGAAGCAGAGTGCGTTGACATCGGGGTCGTGAGCGTTGATGAGGCCTCCGAAGGCGTTGCCGGCATAGGTGGCGGCGATGGTTGCCCCGAAGGTGGCCAGCAGGACGAAGGCCCGCCTGACCAGCCCGTAGCGCCACCCCAGCCATACCTGCACGCTGATCAGCGCAACGATCACGCCGTCCACGGCCAACCGGGGAAGGGTGCTGTCGACCCCGATGGCCAGTGTTCGCGGCAGCATCACTTGTTGAGGTAGGTGTGGGCGACCCGCGGTCGAGGACGGCACGACCGTCGGAAGCGCTTGTCAAGCATCACTTGTTGAGGAAGGTGTGTGCCACGAGCAGGGCACCGGGCCCCAGCAGGACGACGAACAGGGTGGGGAATATGCAGCCGACCATGGGGAAAAGCATCTTGAGCGGCGCCTTCTGTCCCTGCTCCTCAGCCCGCATGCGGCGACGCCGGCGCATCTCCTCGGACTGGATGCGCAGGACGTTGGCTATTCCCACGCCCAGCTGCTCCGACTGGATCACTGACTGGACGAAGTTGTTGAGCTCCTCGACCTTGTTGCGTCGACCCATCTCGTCGAGGGCTTCCAGCCGGGGACGGCCGAGGCGGACCTCGTCGAGGACCCGGTCGAACTCGGCGGAGAGCGCGTTCTTGTACTTGTCGCACACCCGTGCCATGGCGGCGTCGAACCCCAAGCCGGCCTCGACGCTGATGGTGAGCAGGTCGAGCGCGCTGGGCAGCGCCAGCAGGATTTCCTTCTGCTTCTTGCGGATCCGGCGGGACAGCGTGGACTGGGGAAGCAGGTAGCCAAGCACGGCGCCGACCACCGGTCCCAGCAGCAGCGTCGTGCCGCTGAGGCCTATGAGGACGCTGATGCCGTAGCCGGCCACACCCAGGAAGACCATGGCGAACAGGCGGAGGGCGACAAAGCCGCCGACCGTCAGCCCAAGGGGCCGTCCGGCCAGGTTGATCTTGTCTGCCAGCACCTCCTGACGTGCCGCCGGCGTTCGAGCCGTGAGGCGCTGACCCAGACTGTTGAGGATGGGGCGCACGACCCGCTCCACGAAGGGCAGGGACATCTCGACCTCGGCCAGCGATGCCGGAGCCAGTCCGGCCTCGGTGAACTGGGCGAGGCGCTCGCTGAGAATGTCCACCGGGGGAGCCGGCGCCCGCTGCGGGGTCAGGCCACGGATGACCAGGAAGATGCTGAGTCCGGCAAGTGCGGCGAGGCCGATGGAGAGCATCACGTCACACCTCGATCTTGACTATCTTCTGCATGATGGCGAAGCCCGCCAGCACGGACAGACCGGCGCCGCCGAGCATGATCAGACCAGCCGGCTCATGGAACATGGGAGTGAAGTAGCTGGGTGAGATGACGCTGAGGATTCCCCCAAGCGCGACGGGAAGGAAGGAGATGATGTAGCCGGACGCCCGCGCCTGGGCGGTCAGGGCCCGAATCTCCCCCTTGATGCGGACCCGTTCACGGATGGTGTGGGCGATGGTGTCGAGGACCTCGGCGAGGTTGCCGCCCACGACGCGCTGAATCTGCACTGCCGTCACCAGGAAGTCGAAGTCCTCAGAGCGGTTGCGTGCCACCATGTGGTTGAGCGCCTCGTCGACGCTGATGCCCAGGGCGACCTCGCGGGTGGACCTGGCGAACTCCTCGCTGATGGGCGGAGAGGCGGTCTTGCTCACGGTGGAGAGCGCCTGGGCGAAGGAGTTGCCGGCCTTGAGCGCATTGCTCAGGAGGACGACCGTGTTGCCCAGCTGGCGCTCGAAGGCCCGCGTGCGCCGGCGCTGGCGGAAGCGCAGGAAGAAACCGCTGCCCAGCCAGGCCACCGCCGGCCCCAGCACCAACAGGATCGGCGTGCCGAAGCGAAGCGAGAGGAGGAGTCCGATGAGGATGCCTACCCCCAGGACGGCAAGTACCCACTCCGATGACTTCATCTTGAGATCGGCGCGAGCCAGGTCATCGGCGAGTCGACCGGCGTGGGATGTTCTGTCGAGAACCGGGCTGACGGCGTTGGAGAGGATGTCGACCAGGCCACGGAGGCCGGCGCTGCGCTCCGCCCTGCGGGGGGTGGGGGGTTCAACCGCACCGCCATAGGCGCCCAGTCGAAGGGCCATGGCGTCCGGTCCGGGAGCCGAGCGGCTGAGAATGTAGGCCACGAAGGCCAGCACCGACCCAGCCGCCAGGGCTGCCGTCAGCAACGCGGGGGCGGTCATCGTGGGAAAAGCTTGCCCAGCGAGTCGCCGGTTGCGGTCGGGTCCTGCTTGGCGGGGACTCCGCCGCCCGTGGAGTCCTGATAGTTGGGAGCACCCGGCTTGCCGTACTCCTCCTGGGGACGGAGGACATACTTGACCAGGCTCTGCGTGCCCCGCTTGCTGAGGAGTGCGGTGAGCTGCTCGGCCTGGGCTCGGGGTAGCTCCACGATGTACACGGTCGGCGCCGCTGTGGCCGCCGGAGCGGAGCTGCCGGATTGCGCGGGAGCGGCGGAGGTTCCCGAGCCGACTCGCAGCACCAGCACATCCTGGAAGCTGTATCGAATCCCAGTGGGCGCTCCGCTGGCCTGCCCGGGATCGATGAGAATATCGATGTGATCACCCGGCTGGATGTAGTAGCCGACGCTCAGGAGATCGCCCGCTGTGAACTCATCCTTTGCCAGTGCCGCGGGTATGGCAAGGGCCACGTGCCCCCTGTCGACGGCGATCCGGCCGCTTGTTGAGGGAGCCGAGGCGCCCGGCTTGGTGCTCGATGCAGCACCCTGAAAGAGCGCCGGCACCAGCGGCGTGTTGGCGGAGATGCGATTGGCCGCCACCTTGCCGGTGACGGCGGCCGGATCCTGGATGGTGTCGGCGGATATGGCGTCGGAGGGCAGCGAGGCCACCTTGACGGAGTCCTGTGTGAGGAGTGCGCCCGCCTCTATGTCGCTCTTGGCAACCACCACCTGAGTGGTCGACCCATTGGTGCCACCCTGGCGGAGCACATAGATGACGCCGCCGAAGGCGAGGGCGGCACAAACGATGCCGATCAGAAGGATGAGCCGGTTCGACCTGCCGGGCGGTTTGGTGGGCTGTACGGCCACGTGTTAGTACCCCTGAATCTGATGGTGAGAATGCCTTCGAGTGTGATGCTCAGCGGCGGATTCGTTGTCACCAACTGGTAACAGGGACGAAGAATCCATGTCCCGAAATCGCATGAGGTCTGCCATCAATCCTCGAGCTGCCCCGTCATGCGGGCCTGGACCAGGAGGGCAAGAACGTCCTCTCGATGCGGGGCTAGGGTGGCGATGTGGCGAAGGGCGTCGAGGGCGGCTCCTTCGTCGCCCCGCAGCCGGGCCAACTGAACCACTCGGTCAAGGTGGGCCAATGCGGTATCCAGCTGCTGGTCCTCGATGCACATCTCGGCCAGCCTGGTGAGGGCGGCCTCGCTCACGGGATCGGCCCGGAGAGCGGCGATGTAGCAGCTGGTGGCCGCCAATCGCTTGGAGCGGGTCAGGCAGAGGTCACCGGTCTCCACGGCGAGCGTGGCCGCGTCCTGACCGCCGACCTCCTGGCAGACCTGCTGGATGACAGCGGCAACGTCGGCGAACCGCTTCCGGCCCATCCATTCGTTGATCTTGCGGCGGACATCGCCCAGGGCAACCGTCGACCTCTCGACCTGCACGCGCCCCGCGGGCGTGCGCTCCCGAACGCTCCAGCCTGCTCCCCCCGCCGGTGGCAGGTTATGTGAGGCCGCCGCGGATTGTCCGGGGGCAGCTGCCAGCATGATCACGCGGGCGCTGCCCACGCTTTCCGCCGGCGGGCCTGCATGTGTTTCACCTTCAGGAGGCGATGGCATCACGGCGGCCTTCGGAGTCAAGGGGCGTGGGTCCCTCTCGGGCCTAGCTGCATCCGCTGGGTGATACGCCTCAGCCGGCGGAGCCGAGGGCGCCTCGAGCTGGGGCACCGACGGGATCAGGGTCTCATCGTCGGCGGGAGTCACGGAATCTGCTGCGGCCTCCGGCGCGGACGCCCACTCGGCGTCGGGCGCTGATGATGTCATCGCGTGGGGCTCCGCCGGCCACTGGTCCTCGGGCGTCGCTTCTGAGTCTGCGGCCCGCTCACCGGCAGTCGCCTGCAGGACCGGCGCCTCGGTGATATCGGCCGCCACGACCTGGGGCTCCGCCTCGGGCGTGGCTTCAGGGTCTGCGGCCCACTCGCGTGCCGTCGCCGGCAGGACCGGCGCATCCACCGAGGCCTGTGGTGCGGGGAAGGGCACGACGTCCAGCACCGGCCCGGCCCGCTCGATAGAGGCCGTGGCGTCGACCGCGAGCAAGAACTCGTATACCGCCTGGCGCAGCCGTCGATCAAGGTTGTGGGCAACGTTCGGGGCACAGGCGCCCCCGGCGCGCTGCATCGCCCTGGCGACGATATCCAGGAGTTCAGCCTCGCCAAGGCGACCCCGCCGGTGGGCGCCGGCGACAGCGGAGCTGAGCCAGTCGCCGAGGCCGCCGAGGTGAGGGGCAACGGCGGAGATTGCGTCGATCCAGGTCAGTTGCAGGGTTTCGATGGTCTGACTGACGCCGGTGTTCTCGTCGCGCGCAGATGAATAATGGAGTGCGGCCATCTCAGTAGTCCGATTGTTCGCCTGCAGGCCAATGCCCAGGCTCTCGGAACGGCCACGAAGCGGTGACAGATTGATACCGGTCCGCCCGTCTAAGCTTGCCTGGAATGGGCAGCACGGATTACGCCATCATGGTCAGCGACCTCCGCAAGTTCTATGGGGCCACCGAAGCCGTCCGTGGTGTGAGTTTCGAGGTGGCCGAGGGGGAGGTGTTCGGCCTCCTGGGGCCCAATGGAGCCGGCAAGACGTCCATCATCGAGATCCTGGAGGGGTACCGCCGCCAGGATGGCGGCTCCGCCAACGTGCTGGGCGTTGACCCGGCCGTGGGTGGGCGGCGACTTCGAGAGCAGTTGGGCATCGTCCTGCAGGAGTGCGCCGTTCCGCGGTTTCTCACCGTGTCCGAGGTCGTGGACCTCTACGCCGGATACTATCCGAGCCCTCGGCCTGCGGGTGAGGTGATCGAGCTGGTGGGATTACGGGAGAAGGCCACTGACCGGGTCAACCGACTGTCGGGAGGCCAGCAGCGGCGGCTCGACCTTGCCTTGGCCCTGATCGGCGATCCCCGGTTGATCTTCCTGGATGAGCCCACCACCGGGTTCGACCCGTCCGCCCGCCGCCACGCGTGGGATGTCATTCAGGACGTCTGCCGCTTGGGCAAGACCGTGCTGCTCACCACCCATTACATGGAGGAGGCGCAGCATCTGGCCGACCGGATCTGCGTCATCGCCGGTGGCAGGGTGGTGGCTCTTGGCACTCCCGACACGATCGGCGGCCGCCAGGCCGCCGCAGCGCGGCTCAGCTTCGAGCTGCCGTCCGCCGTCGACCCCGGCACAATCCCTGGGGGCGGTCGCATAGAGGGAGGAACGGTGGTGGTCGAGACGGACACCCCCACGAGGACGACCGCTGAGATCACCTCCTGGGCGGTGGGGCTGGGCCTGGAGCTCGTCGGGCTCCAGCTCACCCGTCCGAGCCTCGAGGACGTGTACCTGGAGCTGACCCGATCATGAGCAACCTGGCCCTGGTGGGGCGGCAGGTCACCTATGAGCAACGCTCCTTCTGGCGCAACCCGGCAAGTGCCTTCTTCACCTTTGTCTTCCCGATCATGTTTCTCATCATCCTCGGCAGCGTTTTCAGGACCGGGACGGTCCAGGTCTCCGGGCGAACCGTCGCCAGCAACGAATACTACATCCCCACTCTGGTGGCATTCGGGATCATGGGCTCCTGCTTCACCAACATCGCGATCAGCATGTCCATCCGCCGGGACACCGGTGTGCTCAAACGCCTCCGGGGGACTCCGCTTCCCCCTTGGGCCCTCATGTGCGGGCTGATCGGCTCATCGGTAATCATCAGCCTGATCCTGGTGGGCCTCACCACGGCTTTCGGCATGCTCGTCTATGGCGTGAGCGCACCGCGTCACATCGCCGCTTTGGCACTCGCGCTTGCCACCGGGGCGATGTGCTTCTGCGTGTTGGGGCTGGCAATGTCCGCGCTGATTCCCAACGCCGACGCTGCGCCCGCGATCGTCAACGTGGTGTTCCTGCCCCTGGTATTCATTTCCGGGACCTTCTTTGTCGTCCCCACTGAGTCGTTTTTCACCACCATCGCTCGGCTCTTCCCGGTGCGGCACTTCACCGATGCGGTGCTGGCCGGCTTCGATCCAGCGGCCAATCAGGGCCAGGGACTGGCCGGGATGGATCTTCTCGTCGTGGCGGTTTGGGGTCTCGCCGGCATCCTGGTCACCGTCCGCTGGTTCCGATGGGAGCCGGTGCGACACTGAATTCTCGTGTGCCCCCAGCGCCGGGCCGCCGTCCTCAGTTGCCGCGCACCACTTCCGTGGTGATCTGCTCGTCCGAGGCGTCATCACCAGGCGGGCGAGCCGCTATCAGAACCAGGTGGTCGGAATTCGCGTGGTCTGCTCGTCACCCGGTCGTCACGCCCTCTTGAGTGCGAACCGGCGCCGATTGAGCGACCATAGGGGAGAATGACTCTTCTCGACCGCGTTCAGCGTCGCGCAGGCGATGACGAGCTCGCCCTTCCCCCGGATCGTTCGGCACCACCGCGGTCGATGCGGCCCAGAGGGCCGGGCAATCCCTACGCCGCGCTCCGCACCGTCGTTCGCCAGCGGCTGGTGGAGGAGTTGGCCGGCGATGCCGAGGGCGAATCGCCGGACATTGTCCGACGCCGGATACCCGAGCTGGTGGATGAGTTGGGTGCTGAGCGCGGCATGGTCCTCACCCGGCATGACCGCCAGCGAATCGTTGACACCGTTGTTGACGATGTCCTAGGCCTCGGCCCCCTCGAGGCTCTGCTGGGCGATCCCGACATCACCGAGGTGATGATCAATGGGCCATCCCATATCTATGTCGAGCAGCGGGGTCGGCTCACCATGAGCCCCACGGTCTTCGAGAGCAATGACCAGCTCCTACAGGTCATCGACCGTATCGTTAGCCGGGTGGGCCGTCGAGTCGACGAGTCCTCGCCAATGGTGGACGCCCGGCTCAAGGACGGCTCCCGCGTCAACGTGATCATGCCGCCCCTCTCACTGTCCGGACCCGTGGTCACCATCCGCAAGTTTGCCAAGGATGGTTTCACCGTGAGCGACCTGATCCGCATCGGCACCCTCACGCAGGAAATGGTCACATTCCTGCAGGCCTGCGTCCGTGGCCGCCTCAACGTGCTGGTCAGCGGAGGAACAGGTTCCGGCAAGACAACGACCCTCAATGCCCTCAGCGCCTTCATCCCGGAGACGGAGCGGATCGTCACCATCGAGGATGCCGCTGAACTGCAGCTTCGTCAGGAGCATGTCATCGCGTTGGAGACCCGTCCTGCCAACGTCGAGGGGCGTGGACGGGTGAGTGTCCGTGACCTGCTCATCAATGCACTGCGGATGCGCCCGGATCGGATCGTCGTCGGCGAATGCCGCGGAGGCGAGGCTCTGGACATGCTTCAGGCCATGAACACCGGTCACGACGGGTCGATGACGACCGTTCATGCCAATAGTGCCAAGGAGAGCATCTCCCGCTTGGAGACCATGGTACTCATGGCCGGCACCGACCTTCCCAACCGTGCCATCCGAGAGCAGATCGGATCGGCCATCAATGTGATAGTGCAGCAGTCGCGCCTTCGCGACGGGACCCGTCGTGTGGTGAGCATCGCCGAGGTGCTGGGCTTTGACGGAGAGCACGTCCAACTTCAGGAGATCTTTGCCTTCCGCCAGACCGGGATAGCCGAGGACGGTACCGTCCTCGGCGTTCTGACCCCCACCGGGGCCATCCCCCAGCTGATGGACCATCTCCAGGCAGCAGGTGAGGGGCTGCCGCAGGAGATGTTCGGCCCCTACGGCTAACCCGAGGCGGTCTTCCGCAGCAGGGGAGGGGCTACACAGGAGACGTTCGCACCTACCGCCAGATCCAGGCGCTCTTCGCCAGTTAGCCTTCGCCGCCGATCCTGGTCTCGCGGGCAGAGATCACAAATTGCGCACTCTGCTCCCGTGTGTCAGCCGCGGCGGAATAGGCACCCGCCGGCTGAGGTATGCCGGCTGCTTCAGCGGCCCCAGGCGCTCCCCGCGGCTATCTGTCGCCGGTCTGGGAAGATACGGGCCAGCTTGGGTGGCAGCGCCACCCCCATGTCGAACAGGCGGTCAATTATCTGCGGCCTGATTCCCGTGGATTCGAAGGAACCAATAATCTTGCCGCTGGGGTCGGCCCCCTGGGACTCGAACTTGAAGATCTCCGAGAGGGTGATCATCTCCCCCTCCATGCCGATCACCTCGGTGATGGACGTCACCCGGCGGGAGCCGTCCTTGAGGCGATCCAGCTGAACGATGAGATCGATGGCCCCGGCCACCTGCTGCCGAATGGCGCGGATGGGAAGGTCCATGCCCGCCATGAGGACCAGCGTCTCCAGGCGAGAGAGGGACTCGCGGGCGTTGTTGGCATGGATGGTGGTCAGCGACCCGTCGTGGCCGGTATTCATTGCCTGGAGCATGTCCAGCGCCTCACCGCCGCGGCATTCTCCGACAACGATCCGATCGGGGCGCATACGAAGCGAGTTCACCACCAGATCGCGGATGGCCACCCGGCCCGATCCGTCGACCCCGGCAGGCTGAGCCTCCATACGGCAGACATGCTCCTGGTGAAGCTGGAGCTCGGCCGCATCCTCGATGGTCACGATGCGCTCGTCGAAGGGTATGAACCCGGAGCAGACGTTGAGCAGCGTCGTCTTTCCACTGCCGGTCCCACCGGATATGAGGATGTTGGCGCGAGCCAGGACACAGGCCTCGATGAAGGCGGCCGAGTCCTCGGTGAGGGATCCGAAGGCGATCAGGTCGGCCACCTGGAAGGGCTCTTTGGAGAACTTCCGGATGGTAAGCATGGGGCCGTCGAGGGCAACCGGAGCGATCGCCGCATTGACGCGAGAGCCGTCGAGGAGTCGGGCGTCGCAGAGGGGCGACTGCTTGTCGATGCGTCGTCCCACCGAGGAAACGATGGTGTCGATCACCTGTAGCAGCTCGCCCTCGTCCCGGAATCGGACGTCGGTGAGCAGCAGCTTTCCTGCTCGCTCCACGTAGACCATGTCCGGTCCATTGACCATGATCTCCGTGAGGCTGTCGTCAGCCAGCAGAGGGTGTAGTGGGCCCAGGCCACGGTCGTGGCCGGTCGTCGGCGGAGGCGGCGGGGGTGGCCCCATGGCGGGGGTGACGGTCATCGGCCCGAGCCCGTGGCGGACGCCTCGACCAGCTCTCCGTTCGAGGACCGGGCCAGCCGGTCGTCGAGACCGCGCCGTTCGAAGCGGTAGCCGATACCCGGGACGGCATGAATGTAAGTGGGGCGCAGGCCCTCAGGTTCGATCTTCCGGCGCAGCCTGTAGACGTGGGCGTCGACACTGCGGAGGTCGAGGTCAGCGTCCCTACCCCACACCTTGTCGATCATCTCGGCGCGCGAGATGACGCGACCGGGGCATGCGGACAGCAGGGCCAGGAGATCGAACTCCGTGGGCGTGAGGACGACCTGCTGGGCATCGCGGAGGACCTCATGGCGGCCGATGTCCACGATGAGGCCGGGGAACTTCAGGCGGCCTGGCCGGATCTGCGACTGAGTTGAGCGCTGCCGGCGGAGCTTGGCATTGATCCGCGCGGCCAGCTCCCGGAGCTCGAACGGCTTGACCACGAAGTCGTCGGCGCCGATCTCGAGGCCGACGACGACATCGATCGGATCGCTGGTCTGCGACACCATCAGGACAGGCACCTCGATGCCGGCGTGGCGAAGCCGCCGGCAGACGTCGAATCCGGTCGTGTCGGGGAGATTGAGGTCGAGCACGATGACATCGATGTCCTCCTGCTCGGCGATGCGCACACCCTCCATGCCCTCGGCGACAATCTGAACCGAGAAGCCGTGCTGCCGGCCAACACCGTCCAGGGCTCGGTACCCGGCCAGGTCATCGGCGATGACCAGGACCGCCGCCTCAGCGGCCGACGAAGCTGAAAGTGCCACAGCGACAAGCTAGCACGCCTTCGCCGGACTGCCGGCGCGGTTACACACACGTTGCCGCACCGTGCTCCGTTGCAACCACCACGGCCAGGGAGGAGCCATAGCCGGTGCTTGGCTGCCGCACTGTGAGAAACGCGGCCATGCGCCCTGGTTGGGTGCCCTCAGCAGGCAACGGGTGGAGGATGCGCTCCGGTGCTCCGGGAGAGCACGACGTTGCCGCTTCGCGTGTCCACGCAGTCCACTGACCAGCCGAGCTCGCGGAGCGCTGATGCCTCCGGGGCCATGAGGGGCAGCACGGCGTGGTCGAGCCCCTCGTGCTTGAGCACCCCAGGCCACCCGGCCCGGAGCAGGTGGATGCCGAGGTAGCGCTGGAGCCCGCTCTCACCGAAGACGGCTGACTCTCCGTACAGGAAGACCACACGCCCCTTTGGAATGCGCTCGGCGAGATAGCCGCCCATCTCATAGGTCGTGTACATGCGCTGTCGGCCCAGGTGAGCCTGGACGTAGTCGATTGCAGCCCTGGGATAGGTGGCGGCCTCGTAGTCGGCCGCCGCCTGACGGGTCAGCCCGGGGGCGATGGCAAGGACCACCCCGACGCCCACCGCCGTCGTGCCCACAAGTAGGGCCATGATGTGGCGGGGTCCCAACGGCGAGGCCGGGCGGGGTCGATGGCGCTGCCATGCGTCGGCTCCATGTCGGAGCAACTGAGGGAGAGCGATGACGGAGAAGAGGGCAACATTGCGCTGAGCCTGCAGCGTTGCCAGAAACGCTCCGCCGGCGAGAACGCCGTCAACCGGCTCGGGACCGTTTCCAGCCAGCCACACGGCCACCAGGAGAAGCACCTCCACCTCTAGCAGTCGGGGGTAGAGCTCGTGGAAGTTGGGCGACATCCATTCCACGATGTGCTGAGTGAGGGTCGGCGTCGTGAAGGTCTGGGCGACATAGGGGTAGAGCTCGAACCCGGCGGGGGTCAGGAGGGTCGCCGCCCCCGCCGCCGCGATGGCGGCGAGCAACGGCCGGCGCGCGAGGCCGGCGCCGCCGGCTTGCCGGTCGCCCTCGCCTACCGTGGTAACACTCCGTGCCGGCCGGTGGACGGTCAGCACGACCAAGGGGATGATCAGCCCGGCGATGAACCCCGCATGAAGGTTGCTCCAGAGCAGCAGCAGCGGCGGCAGAGCCCACACAACCCGGGCATGTCCTTGGCGCCAACGGGAGAGGATGAACAGGACGGCGGCCACTCCCAGCACGCTGATCACCTGACCGCGCACACCGAGGACCTGCCCGGCGACCAGTGCGCTGCCCAACAGGCATGCCGCCGCCCACGGACCGGGGACGGTCCGAAATCCTGGCGTTGAGAGCGCGGCGAGGACCAGGGCCGATGTTCCCAGCAGGCCCATCACCAGCGAGGCCAGCCCCGGACCACCGGCATCGACGATCCTGGCGAGGGATAGCTCGTAGAGCCACTGCTGTCCCACCCAGGCGCGAGCCGGCGCCACAAAGCTGAACGGCTCTGCCGAGGGGATTCCATGGTCCGTGATGTACCGGCCCAACGCCAGATGCCACCAGACGTCCGGATCACGGAAGACCTGCACCGTGAGCAGAAGGCTGAGCATGGCGGCGGCTGCAAGCCACAGGGGCACCGGCCGTCGTGACAGCATCCCCAGAAAGATGCGCACGGATGCCATCATCAGCGGTGCCCCTGAACGGAGGTCGAGGCGCACCCGTCGGAACTCCGGCCGGCCCCGGCTGGAGCGTCCGGAAGTGCCAGTGCGGGCACACGGCCGACGGGTACGAACGCCACATTCAGTTCATCGCTGTACACCTTGGTCCAGCGGCTGCTCGCCTCGAGCACCGTCGCCAGAGGTGTACCGGCATCGAACAGGACCAGGTTTGCGCCGGACCGCCGGATCAGTTGGTCCCATCTGGGTTTCAGAGATTCGATGTCGCCGTAGTCCAGCAGGAGCTCATCGCCCATGAGCGCGGCGTCACCGAAGATGTACACCCGATCACCCCGTGACGACAGTCGGTAGGCCAGGTAACCGCCCTCCCCGTACTGGTTGAATATCTTCAGGCCGGAGGGCGCCCGGGCCAACCACCGTGTAGCACAAACCGGGAAGTCCCGAGCGTATGAGGCGGAGTCCTCCCGGGTGGCGATGGCATTGGCAAACTTGGCACCGATAGCACTGACCACAGCCAGCGCCATCACCAGGAAGGCGCCTGCCCGCAACGCCGGTGACGGCTCTGCCTTCAGCGCCGGCCCTGCCTGGGCCGCCGGCCCGCCGTGCAGCGCCGGTCCACCCTGAGCCGCCGGCCCGCCGTGCAGCGCCGGTCCACCCTG
>JBHELP010000207.1:0-8336 GCA_046263035.1 Candidatus Dormibacteria bacterium
CAGCCGCCTGGGCACCGGGCCGGTGCACCCTGGTGGGGGAGCATGTCGACTACGTGGGGGGGCTGGTGGCCTGCATAGCCATCGACCTGGGCGTGGCGGTGGCGCTGCGACCGTCCCCGGACGGAGGCTGGCGTGTGGCCAGCGGCCGGCGGCGCGTCGAACGGTTCACGCCCGAATCCGCCGGTGACATCGGTGACCGCATCTTCGCGGCGGCCATCGCGTTGCGTGACGCCGGTGTTGCCACCGTGCCGGTCGAGGTTGCGGTGGCCGCCTCGCTGCCGGAGGGTGCCGGTCTGTCCTCGTCGGCCGCCGTGATCTGTGCAGCATGCGCGGCATTCCTCCGTCTACAGGCGACGACGATGGGCGTCCGCCTCCTGGCCGCCACAGCACTGCACGCCGAGCGCGATATCGTCGGGGTGCCGGTTGGGCCGCTCGACCAGCGGGCCGTCGTCGAGGCTCCTTCCGGCGGCGTGCTCATCCTGGACTGTCGGGATGGTACTTCAAGCTCGGCTCCCTGGCCCTGGTCGGACGTCGTGCTGGTTGCTTGCGACACCGGTGAGGAGCACGATGTCGGCGGCGATGGCTACCGCCGGCGCCGCGCCCAGGTTGAGGCCGGGCTGCAGCGGCTGGGGGTTGCCACCTGCCGCGATGTGGAGAGCCTTGACGCGCTCCCGGCCGCCGGACTGAGCGACGTCGAGATCCGGCGAGTGCGGCATGTGGTCACAGAGACCGCGCGGACTCAGGAGGCGGTCAGGGCCCTGTCCGACGGTGACGCGATGCTCCTGGGATCGATCATGGCCTCCAGTCATGCCTCCCTGCGCGACGACTATGAGGTCAGCACTCCAGCCCTTGATGCCACCGTCGCTGCGGCTGAGGCGGTGCGGGACTGCCTGGGTGGACGCCTGGTCGGCGCCGGATTCGGAGGCACGGCGGTCGCCTTGGTCCGCCGCGCCGCCGCTGATGAATGCCGGGCCGCCATGGAGAAGGCGGCCGGTAGCGGGGCAAGGAGCTGGGTGATCCATCCCGCGGCCGGTCTGGCCGTCGCCTCTCCTGATGTGGTCGCGGGGTGAGCGGTGGCCCGCTTCTATACTTCGGCGGTGCACCGCCCCCTGACCGCCCTCGTCTCCGGGGCGGTGGGCTACGGCATTGGATCGATCCCGGTGGGGGTGCTGGTGAGTCATGTGGCGCGCGGTTTTGACGTGCGCGACCAGGGGAGCGGCAGCATGGGAAGCACCAACGTTCTCCGGACCATCGGGCCCGGCGCGGCGGCAGCCACAGCCGCGCTGGACGTTGCCAAGGGGACGGCGGCGGTGGTCCTGGTGCGGCGCCTGGGAGGTGATGCAACCGGCCAGGCGGCGGCGGGGCTGGCGGCTGTGGCGGGCCACTCGTGGCCGGTGTTCGCGCACTTCCGCGGCGGCAGGGGCGTGGCCACTGCCTGGGGAGCGCTGGTTCCCATCTCTGCCGAGGCCTCCCTGTATGCCCTGGCCGGGTTTGGGTTCGGGCTTGCGTCGACACAGATAGTCTCGGTGGCATCGCTCGCCGCGGCGGCGTCGGCCGCCGGGGGGGCGCTCGCCACGCGGGCGAGAACGGGTAACGCCAAGCCGCTGGTCTACGCACTCCCGGCCAGCGCCCTGGTGATCTTCAGACACTCGGCAAACATCGGCCGCCTGCTGCGCCATGAGGAACCCAGGATGTCACTACGCAGAGTCTGAGTCCGTAGCAGATCGCGGCGACGAACGTGACAGTCTCGTGACGGAATGCTGGGGAGGGGAATCCATCCGGCCCGTATCATTCAGGCCATGACGGCAGGTGGAGTTCGCCGGCGCCGTCGCCGGGGGGCGCTCGTGGCGGTGGCGACGTGTGCGCTGATCTCGGCGGCGACATCGGCGGTGGTGGCTCCCGCCTACGCGAGCAGCTGCCCCGCCGGCCTGTGTCTCTCCACGCAGACCCCAGCCGACGCTGCTGCCCAGGCGCCGACGCCCTCGCCCGGCGGCTCGCTGCTCGGCATCCAGCTACCGCCCTGCCTGATCTGTGTGTCGCCGCCCCTGCCTCTGGCCGTCTGTGGTGTCACCAGTGACTGCCATCAGAGCCCGCCACCGGCAGCGGCATCACCGCGACAGGCGTCCACGCCCCGCAGCTCCGCCGGGGCGGGGTCCGGCCCGGCGGTCGTTCCGGCGGCGGGACTGAACCTCGTTGACCCGGCACTCGGTGCTGTCGTCATCCCCCGGACGGGGACGCCGCCGTCGGCCGGGCAATTTGTCGCGGGAACCGAGCCTCTTCTCCGGCTGGGGCCACCGTCCGTTGCCCAGCTGTCCCCGGTGTCGGGGCTGACCTTCGGGGGCGCGCTACGGCTATGGCCACTTCTGGTGCTCCTCGACGCCGTCGCCCTCGCCGGGCTCATCCTGGTGCTGAGAAGGACCTGGTCCCCAGCGCCAGCCTCCTAACCGCGGGCTCCGCCGCACGCCATGGTCACGCACCTGCGCAATTCTCTTGCTGCCAAGCTGCTCGTCGCCGGCCTGCTCCTCGCCATCCTGGTGGTGGGCAGCGTCAGCTCGTACCTCCTGGTGAGCCGGGACAGGCAAACCCGGGCCGGGGCGCTCAGCAATGCGGACAACCGGGCGGTGGTGATCCGTCAGGTCCTGGATCGTTTCACCGCCGTGCAGTCGGCCTCGGCCGCCGTGGGTCTGGCAGAGCAGACGGCGCTCGCTGAAGCGGTGAGCCGCAGCGACGCCGGGGCTGCAGCACGGGCCCTGTTCGCGGCGGGTCCTAATGTCGATCTCAGCGGTGAGGTTCTGGTCATCACCAACGCCGCCGGAGCCATCGTGTACTCGCGGGCGGCGGTTGATCTCCCGGCACCACCGGCCGGCTCCGAGCTCACTCCCGCCTCGGTGGTGGCCGCCCGCACCGCCAACGGCATACCCGGCTGCGACATCAACCTGCCCCGCGGCGGCCGGCCGGCAGGTGACTGCGGGCTCGAGTTGCTCGGCGGCCGGCAGCCCTCCTATGACGTGGCCGTCCCTATTCTCTCCGGAGGTCGCACGGTGGGGACGGTTGCCTACCTGGCTCCCCTGGGCGCTCAGCTGCAGCGGTTCAAGACGCTCTTCGAGTTCCCCACCGCCTTCATCTCAACGGAGCGGACCGATGTGGAAGTGCGCTCCACTCCCGGCGGTGATGCGGCCGGCACCACTCCCGACGGGCTCCGTGCGGGCCTTGCCAGAGGGGATGACATCGTTCATGACACGTACCGGGCTCCGACGGCCCGGGGCGGCCTCGATGAAGTGGCCGGTAGCTTCGTTGCCGTGCGCGGGCTGGACCACCGGCACGTGGTTGGCTACATCGGTGTCGAGGCCCCACTGTCCATCTTCGTGGGAGACACGCGAACCGATGAGTTGACGGTGGTCGCCATCACCCTGTTGGTACTCTTTCTCACGGCGATCGCCATCGCAGTGTTCGTCAACCGGTTCGTGAAGCAGCCGATTGCCATCCTGGAACGCGGCGTCGCCCGCATCGCCGGCGGCGACTATGGCACCCCCATCGAGCTCCATTCCCGAGATGAGCTCGGTCGGCTGGCCGTGGACGTCAACCGGATGCGTTCCAGCATCGCCGAATATCTGGGTGAGATCAGGCGGGGTCGCAAGCAGCTGGACAACGCCGTATCCCGGATGAGCACCGTGTCCCGCACCCTGACCATGACCACCGGCGGAGTGGGCACTCTGGAGACGGAGGTGGTGAGAACAGCTCGAGCAATCGCCGGACCGCGAACGACCGCCGTACTGGCAGTGCGCGAGGGCGACGGCCTCACGATAAGGGCGGCCGATCCCCCTCAGGACACGGCCGGAGGGGCATCATGGCCCGTCGTCCACGAGGTCCTGGCAGGGCGGGCAAGCCGCGGTCCAGCCCCGGGAGGCGGCCTCCTCACCGCCGTGCCAATGTTCTATCAGGACGACGTGATCGGGGCGCTGGCCATCGTCGTACAGCCTGACGAGCCGCCCCTGGGCGCTGAGGAGGAGGCGGTCCTCACGGTGCTCGCCAACAACGCGGCGGTGGCCATGGAGAACACCCGTCTCTTCGAGCAGGGGCGCGAGACGGTCAGGCGGCTCCGGGAGCTCGATGCCATGAAGACGGACTTCCTGTCCACCGTGCAGCATGAGTTGCGTACCCCCCTGACGGCCATCCTGGGCCTGGCCGACCTCATGGAGCTGTGCTGGGAGACGTGGGCGGATGAGCCCAAGTTGGAGGCGGTCCGAGACATCCAATTGGCGGCTCGCAACCTTCACGAAATGGTGGAGACCATCATCAACTTTGCCCTGCTGGAGGAAGATTCGATGCGCCTGGACCTGGCGGCGGTGGCTGTCCGTCCCGCCATCGAGGCGGCTCGAAGCGCCATTGCCGCGCGCATGAAGGGCGGCATCCCCCTGGCCATCGATATCAGCGGTGGCGAGCACGCCGCCATCCTCGCTGACGCCATTCGCTTCGAGGAGGTGATGAGGGCGCTTCTCGACAACGCCATCAAATTCAGCCCCGATGGGGAACCGGTGAGCGTTGTCATCGCAGTGGAGGACCAGAACGTCCGCATTGACGTGGTCGATCATGGTATTGGCATACCCTCCGACCAGCTGTCCCGCGTCTTCGATCGCTTCTTCCAGGTGGACAGCACGGCGACGCGACGATCGGGAGGCACGGGCATGGGCCTGGCACTGGTCAGGCGGCTGGCGGAGGCGCATGGCGCCCGCATCACGGTGGAGTCCGCAGTGGGCAAGGGCAGCCGGTTCAGCCTCCTGTGGCCGGGTACTGCTTCAGCGGCTGGCGGGTAGCCGTCAACGACCTGGGGGAGGTACAATGCCGGCGGTCGCGCTAGACGGGGAGGTAGCGGTGCCCTGTACCCGCAATCCGCTATAGCGGGGTTGAATTCCCCACCGAGGGGGTGCGTTATCGGGTCCGCTCCGATCATTGTGGCGTTGAGGGCCGGGTCCTGCGCAGCTCGGGCTCGTGAACTCCGTCAGGTCCGGAAGGAAGCAGCGGTAAGCGTTTCCCCGAGGGTGCCGCAGCCAACCTGGCCTGAGCCGTGTGGTCGGGTGAGCGCCGGTGGCACACCATCGACGTGGGGTGCGCGACTATCTTTCTCGTCGCCGTTCCGTTTGGAGAACATCCCACGCTGAAATCGCCGTCATCGCCCCGCTTGCCGTCCGCCTGCGGCGACACCAGCACATGAGCGGCGCGCTCTACCGCCGCTACCGGTCGGCACGGTTCGCCGACCTCATCGGACAGCCGCACATCGTCGCCACCCTTCTCAGCGAGGTTCGAACGGGGCGGCTGGCCCATGCCTACCTCTTCACCGGCGTGCGGGGAACCGGCAAGACCTCCACGGCTCGAATCCTGGCCCGCGCCGTCAACTGTGGGGACACCGTGGAGGGGGAGCCGTGCAACCGATGCCCCTCGTGTCTGGAGGTCCTCGGTGGCGGAGCCGTCGATGTCCTGGAGATCGATGCCGCCAGCAACCGTGGCATCGATGATGTGCGCGAGCTCCGGGAGAGGGTGAACTATCTGCCGGCATCGCTGCATCGCAAGGTCTACATCATTGACGAGGCTCACATGCTCACCACCGATGCATGGAACGCGTTTCTGAAGACGCTCGAGGAACCGCCGCCCCATGTCATCTTCATCCTGGCGACCACCGAGCCCCACAAGATCCCCGACACAGTGAGATCGCGCGCCCAGCGGTTTGATTTCCGCCGGGTGGCGGGCGCGGAGATCGCCGCCCATCTCGCTGATATAGCCGCTCGGGAGGGGATCGAGCTCGATGCCCAGGCCGCGGCACTGCTGGCGCGGGCGGGGCGTGGCAGCGTCCGTGACGCGCTCTCGCTCCTCGACCAGGCGCTGGCCACCGGAGAGCGGCCGGTCTCCGTGGAGTCAGTACGCCGTGCCCTGGGTCTCGCGGATCCGGCTGTGGTGCGTGACATCCTCACGGCGCTCGGCGGCGGCGATGGAGCCGGCGCCCTTCGGGCCGCCGCCACCGCCTTCGAGGCGGGCGTCGAGGCACAGCAGTTGCTGCGCGAGATATCCCGGCTGGCCAGGGCCGCAGCCTTCGGCGGGATAGGATTTACCGCGGGTGCGGATGTGGAGGCGGAGGATGCCGAGCTCTGCGCCGAGCTGGCCCGGGCCGCGCCCACCGAGTTCTGGGTTGATGCCCTGGAGCTGCTCGGAACTACGGAGTTGAACCTGCGCCAGCCCGTGGACGCCCGCCTCCAGGTCGAGCTGTGCCTGCTGCGCCTCATCCATCCCAGCGGCCAGGAGGTCGCGCCGATCACCGGGCCCGGTAGTGTGATTGGTCAGCAGCCCACAGTCGAGGGCCTCGCCGCGGAGGTCGCACCACCGCGCCCGGGAACCCCCGCCGCCCCGGCGGAGAGCGCCGTCGAGTCCGCGGGCGAACCGGCCGCGATCGGAGCGGGGCCGGCGGATCTGTCCGGCTGGACGGTCGCCTGGCCGCGTTATCTGGAGGCGATGAACCGGCGGGACTTCATGCTCGGCGGACTGCTCAACAGCTGCCGGCCGGTGAGGGCGGCGCCGGGAGAGCTGGTGATCGGCGCCCTCTACCCATTTCACCTCGAGCAGATCAGCGTCGACGCCAAGATGCGCCTTCTCACCGAGGTCGCCGGCGAGGTGGCCGGATGCCCCACGACCGTTACCACCGTGCTCGCCGCTGAGGATGAAGGTCAGACAGGGGACGCGGACATCACCATAACCACGCAGGCAGCGCTCGAGACCTTCCGGGGCAGCCGTCTTGTGGGCAGCCGGCCGCGGCAACAGGGTGGCAGCGATGCGCGCCGTCGAGTCGGCCCCTAAACTCGAATTGTCCGCCGCTCAAGAGGAGACCCAACCATGCAGAAGGGCAACATGATGAAACAGTTGCAGCAGATGCAGTCCCGCGTGGCCAAGATCCAGGAGGAGTTGGACGACCTCAGCGTGGTGGGCACTGCGGGAGGTGGTGCCGTAACCGTGACCGTCAACGGCCATCAGAAGGTTCTTTCGGTGGCAATAGAGCCGGAGGCGGCCGAGGAGGGACCGGAGATGCTTGCCGACATGGTCATGGCCGCGTGCAACGACGCTCTCGACCGCAGCCGGGAACAGGCAGCGGCTCAGATGGGGCAGTTGACGGCTGGTATGGGACTTCCACCAGGTCTTCTTTGAGCCTCATCCCCCAGTCGCTAGAGCGGCTCACAGTGGAGTTTGCCCGGCTCCCGGGGATCGGGCCCAAGACGGCCCAGCGGCTCACCTTTTTTTGTATGAGGGTGGAGGAAGGGATCGTGGAGGGTCTGGCCGGCGCCCTTTTGGGGGTGCGTGGCTCGGTGCGGCCCTGCTCGCGTTGCTACTTCATGGCGGAGGGGGATCTATGCGCGGTGTGTGCCAATCCACGCCGTGATGCGGGACAGGTCTGTGTGGTGGAGCAGGCCCTGGACGTGCTTGCCATCGAAAGGAGCGGCGAGTTCAGGGGCGTCTACCACGTCCTCGAGGGCGCCCTATCCCCGATCGACGGCATCGGTCCTGATCAGCTCCGCATCGCCGAGCTCGAACGGCGCCTGGAAACCGAGGCCGTGCGTGAGGTCGTCGTGGCCACCGATCCTGATGTGGAGGGCGAGGCCACCGCGCACTACCTGGCCGAGCGCCTGAGCGTCCCGGGTGTTGCGGTGTCGCGCCTGGCACACGGGCTGCCGGCAGGGGCTGACCTTCAATATGCCGACGAACTGACGGTGGCCCGGGCCTTCGCCGGCCGCAGGGCTCTGGAGGTTTGACAACTGACCCGTCTCAGGATACTATATCCCTCTTGTCCGGGGCGGATAGCCTCCCCAGGGCTCGCAGGAAGCCAGCGGCTGGCTCCGTGCGCGCCACGGACCTTGACAATTGAAGAGTGGAGACGACTTTCCGCGAGGGCCTCGGGCTCGCGCCTCGTATGGCGCGGGCCGGCGCAGGACCTCGCTCTATCCGTCTTATGGCCCGGCATCGAGCCGGGCATGGACAATTTTTCGGAGAGTTTGATCCTGGCTCAGGATTAACGCTGGCGGCGTGCATGAAACATGCAAGTCGAGCGCGGTTCACGGTGGGGTAACCCTCCGTGGATCTAGCGGCGAACGGGTGAGTAACACGTGAGCAACCTACCTTGGAGACCGGGATAGCCCTGAGAAATCAGGATTAATACCGGATGTGGTCACGACAGGGCATCCTGTTGTGCCTAAAGGCGCAAGCCGCTCAATGACGGGCTCGCGGCTTATTAGCTTGTTGGTGGGGTAATGGCCTACCAAGGCGATGATGTGTAGCTGGTCTGAGAGGACGATCAGCCA
>JBHELP010000208.1:0-2869 GCA_046263035.1 Candidatus Dormibacteria bacterium
ACCTTGCACCGCATCTCAGCCATACGCAATCGTGTCGGGACGGTCATTGGCCTGACTTGTCGGGTCGGACGGGCGTTGTTCGGCACTGTAGACATCTTGCGTGATGTGATCCAGCAAGGACGATCCTTGCTCCTCCTCGGACGTCCTGGGGTAGGCAAAACTACGCTCCTGCGCGAGGCGGCGCGCTTGCTGGCAGACGACCTGGGCAAACGAGTCATTGTCGTGGACACCTCAAACGAGATCGCCGGTGATGGCGACATCCCTCATCCCGGCATCGGCCGGTCACGGCGCATGCAGGTGGGGACCCCCGCCCTCCAGCACGCGGTCATGATCGAGGCGGTCGAGAATCACATGCCCCAGGTGATCGTCATCGACGAGATCGGCACCGAGCTTGAGGCCGCCGCCGCCCGCACCATCGCCGAGCGCGGCGTGCAGCTGATCGGTACCGCCCACGGGACCAACCTCGACAACCTGCTCGTCAACCCCACCCTGAACGATCTGCTGGGAGGCATCCAGAGCGTCACCCTCTCCGATGAGGAGGCCCGCCGCCGGGGCACTCAGAAGAGTGTTCTCGAACGCAAGGCGCCGCCCACCTTCGATGTCCTGGTCGAGATTCAGGAGCGCCATCGCGTCATCGTCCACATGCCCCTCGACGAGACGGTCGACGAGGCGCTGCGCGGGCGGATGAAGCAGCCGCAACTGCGGCTGCGTGGCGAGGCGGGTCAGATCATCAGCCGCATCGACACCTCCGCCTCTCACGGCAGCGCCTTCGAGACAGCCCCCTTCGAGCCGCGAGGCAGGCGCGACCGATCGCGGGGACGCCGCCTGGCGGGGGACGGCGACGGCGGCCACGGGCTCGGGTCCCAGCGGCTGCGGGGCGACGACGGCCACGGTGGCGGAGGCCATGGCTTCGGATCCCAGCGGCTGCGTGACGATGGCCACGGTGCCGGCGGCGCGCGCCGCCGCGGCGAGGAAGGCGAGTTCGAGGGCGGCATCCGCTCCCGGCTTCAGCAGCCGCTCTCCGTCTTTCCCTACGGCGTCTCGCGGACGTACCTCGAGCAGTCGGTGCGGCAGCTGCGCCTGCCGGTGCGCATTCAGCACAACGTCGACGACGCCGACATGGTGCTGACCCTCAAGAACTACTTCCGTCGCAAGGACTCACCCGTTCGCCTCGCCGAGTCCGCCGGCATTCCCATCCAGGTCCTGCGCAGCAACACGGTGGCCCAGATCAAGGGGGCCCTGGCCCACATCTACGGAGTCGAGGGGCCCGACGCGACGGAGACTGCCCTGCAGGAGGCGGTGGAGGGCGTCACGAGAGCGCAGCAGACCAACAGCGATGTCGAGCTGGCTCCGCAGAACGCCTTCGTCCGGCGCCTCCAGCATCAGCTCATCGAGCGCCACGAGATGGTGGCCCGCAGCACCGGCAACGACCCCAACCGCCGTCTCGTGATCCAGAGCCCGGTCGAGTAGCGGGTGGCGGCCAGGGGCGGCTTGCTCATCTCCGTGGAGGGTGTGGATGGAGCCGGCAAGACCACCCAGGTGAGCGCCCTCTCGGCGTCGCTGACCGCCAGGGGTGAGAAGGCCGTGGTCGTCCGGCCCGAGGACACCGCGCTTGGGGCCTTCCTCCAGCGCCTGCTTCTCGAGCATCGCGAGGGGGCGCCTCTGGAGCCGTGGGCGGAGGCCCTGCTCTTCACGGCGGGCCGGACTCAGCTGCTGCGAGAGGTCATCCTCCCGGCCCTGGGGCGCGGGAATGTGGTCATAGCCGACCGCTACATGGACTCAACGCTCGCCTACCAGGGAGGCGGCCGGGGCCTCAGCCTCGATGCCTTGCGACGGCTGCAAGACGAGGCGTGTGCTGGGATGTGGCCCGACGTCACCATTCTCCTGGAGCTGCCGGCGGGCCGGGCGGCATCGCGTCAGCGGTCGCAGGAGGTCCCGCTCGATCGGTTCGAGACGGCGTCCGGGGGCTTCCAGGCCCGGGTCGGCGCCTGCTTCGCGACGCTTGCCGAGGCGGACCCCGGGCGGATCGTCCGCGTGGATGCCGACCGCCCGGAGGGCGCGGTCGCCGCTGAGATAGAGAGCGCCATCCTGGATCGGCTGGCCGATCGCCGTTCGGCGGGCGCCGCATCCTGATGGGAAAGAGAGAGACGCGAGGGTCACGGCGGGCCACCCCATGAAGGGAAGGGAGGCAGAATCGCTCGCCTCGCGTCGAGGCTGTATGTTAGACACACATAGGGAGCGTTGTCCAGTCCCCGAAATCCGTCACCCACAATCGAACCGAGGGCTCCATGGTTCCCTGGGGTGGCTTCCGAGCCGGCCGGCGTCAACCCGCCTCCGCCGGCCCTCCCAGAAGCAGCTCGCCAGCCGGCAGCACCTTCTCGATGCGCGTTCCCACCAGGTGGACCCGAACCCCCGGCAGCGCGGTCGTCCCCGGCTCCAACCCCTCGGCGTACAGGCTGCGCGCCTCCCCCCAGGTTGCCGCCGAGCGCTGGCCGCGTCCATCGGTGAAGGTCATGGTCCCCGGTCGCGTGGGATAGCCGAGCCGGACCTCGCCTCCGGTGGCCAGGAAGACCCCCAGGCCGGACAGGGCGGCGTCATCGGGAATCGGGGAGTGGGGGGCTTCCAGGGCCTCGCCCAGGGTCGGCATCTGGCCGGCCTTGGCCTGCTCGCGGACGGCCATGCGGGCGGCGTGTCTCTCAGCCCGTTCACGCCGCCGCCGCTCAGTGGCGATCTGGGCCGCCCGGGCACGGAGCTCCCGCAGCTGCCGGTCATAAGGGGCCATGGCGACGACGGTCTCCCGCTCGATCCGGCGCAACTCCTCCTCGGCCGCCTCCAGAGCATCGCCATCCAGTTCGCGGAGTGCGTCGGG
>JBHELP010000209.1:0-4525 GCA_046263035.1 Candidatus Dormibacteria bacterium
GCCCTGGAGCAGGCTCGCACCGGACGCCTGCACATCCTCGGCAAGATGGCCGAGACGCTCTCGGCGCCGCGGCCCGACATGAGTCCCTGGGCGCCGCGCATCGACACCATCGAGATCAACCCCGACAAGATCCGCGACATCATCGGCCCCGGTGGCAAGACCATCCGGCGCATCGTCGATGAGACCGGCTGCCAGATCGACATCGAGGACGACGGCCGTGTCTTCATCAGCTCCAGCAACGCCATGGCCCGTGAGCAGGCGCTGGCGATGATCAAGGACCTCACCGACGACATCGAGATCGGCAGAATCTACAAGGGCAAGGTGACCCGGATCATGACCTTCGGGTGCTTCGTCGAGGTCCTTCCCAAGCGGGAGGGATTGGTGCGGATCGGTCATCTCGCCGACCAGCGCGTCGGCAAGGTCGAGGATGTCGTCAACGTCGGCGACGAGATCATGGTCAAGGTCATCGAGGTGGACGACCGCGGCCGCGTCAACCTGTCCCGACGGGAGGCGCTCAAGGAGCTCTCCAAGCAGCAGCCGGAGTCCAGGCCGGACGGGTCACCCCCCTACACACCGCCTCCCGCACCGACCGCCGAGGAGATGGCCGGGGCGGGGTTGGGCAACCCTCAGTAGACACGTGATGACCGCTGGGTCCGACTCTCGCCCGTCGGTGGCCGTCATCGGTGCCACCGGCGCGGCGGGGACGACCGTGCTGCGCATCCTCGAGGAACGTCTCTTCCCGGTCGGTGAGTTCCGAGCTCTGGCCAGTGCCCGGAGCGCCTACCACGTGGTCAGCTTCCACGGCCAGGAGGTGGACGTCCACGAGGCCACCGAGGAGACGCTCGATGGCGCGGACATCGTCTTCTTCGCGGCCGGCTCGGAGACGGCTCGGCGGCTGGCCCCGGTGGTCGCCGCCGCCGGTGGCGTGGCCATCGACAAGTCCAGCGCCTACCGCATGGATCCGGCCGTCCCTCTGGTGGTGCCCGAGGTGAACGCCGAGACCCTGGCCTCCCATGAGGGTATCGTGGCCAACCCCAACTGCGTGGCCATCCCGCTGACCGTCGCGCTGGCACCGCTCCATCGTGCCTTCGGTTTGCGTCACATCACCGTCTCCACCTACCAGTCGGCCAGCGGTGGCGGCCGCGAGCTGATCCGCGAGCTGGAGGCGCAGACCCATGCCGACTCCCACAACGAGCGCCCGCGCCACACGGTGTATCCCCACATACTCCACGGCAACGTTGTGCCGGGGGGCTGGTCGATGGAGGGCGACGACAACGAGGAGGAGCTCAAGGTCATCGCCGAGACGAGGCGGGTTCTCGGCCTCCCCGACCTGGCCATCAGCATCAGCACGGTGCGGGTTCCGGTCAAGGTTGGCCATGGCGCCAACGTCTTCATCGAGTTCGATCGTCCGGCCGACGTGGCGGAGGCGCGGGAGCTGCTCGCCGCCGCCCTGGGGGTGCGCCTGGTCGACGACCCGGAGCATCAGCGCTATCCAACGCCCCGGGACGCCGCCGGCACCGACGACGTCCTCGTCGGCCGGGTCCGTGCCGACCGCGGGTGCCCCGGAGGGCTCGATCTCTTCTTGGCGGCGGACAACCTGCGCAAGGGCGCGGCCACCAATGCGGTTCAGGTCGCCGAGCTCGTTTTGGGCCTGGCCACGTAGCTTGAAGGATCAACCCGCAGGACTGTGACGGCAGGCCTGCGCGATGTCATCGAGCACATCGCGAGCAATCTGCCGGATTTCGGTGCGCGCTCCGGATAGGTCGGTGCGAAGCGGCGTGCGGTGCTGCTACGGGGAGAGCCCTGAAGTTGTAAACCCATCCGGAGGCGTTCTGCCCTCTGATGTGTTGTCCGCCCCGCGACGAGCAGACATCCGGCTCACAAGGTTCGACGTCATGGTCGAGGCACCATCCCCGGCCACCTGGAGCGGCGCCGCTCTGCAATCGCGATCCAGCATGATCGCTCCTGATGGCACGCAAGCGCGCCGGGGACCAGCCGGTGAGGATCACGCCTGCCACGGTGCGCGCGGCCAACCCCCCCGAGGCTCACCTGCCACCGCTGTGGTACGAACGGCTGGGCGGTGCCCAAATGCGCAGCGTCTGTCAGACCGTCTCGGCCGGCCTCGACGAACACCCCTGGCGAACGGACCCCGCCCATTTCGTGTCGGTGCCGAAGCGCTTCGGAGGGCTCCGTCCGGTAGCGGTGCTGTCACTCAGCGATCGCGTTCGCTATGAGGCGCTGGTGCGTTCGCTCGAACCGCACATCGATCGCGCCCTGTGCGGCCCCACCGTGCTGTACGGACCACGCGGCCACGACCGCACACTGCGCTGGCTGAGCTTCGAGCGCGCCATCCTGCGCGGGCGCTCCCGATACGTGGTCACCGCCGACGTAGCGGATTTTCACGCCTCTCTCGATCGCGGGATGGCGCTCGACGTGCTTCGCCGCGGCGATGCGGACAGGCATCAGATTGACAGACTCGAGCGGTTTCTCGACCTGGCGATGGATGGGCGTGGCGGCCTGCCACAGAGCTACCGAGCGTCGAGCGCGCTGGGCAGCCTGTGCCTCGCGGATCTCGACCGGTTCATGAGCCTGCAGGGACGTCACTACATCCGCTGCCAGGATGACATCCGAATCTCGGTGAGGGACCTCGCCGACGCCGAGGATGCATTGAGCGCCCTGAAGGAGCGGCTTGCCAGTCTGCGGCTGAGTCTGCGCACGGACAAGACGGAGATCGCTCCCACCGCCGAGTACCAACGCCTGCTCCACCAGGGCTCCCGATGGGAGATATTCATGTGGTCACGCTTGGCCCCGGTCATCGAGGGTGGCTCGCTTGATCACTGGCTTCGCCCCTGGGGAGAGGCGCTGCTGGGCCGGATCCGTTCCGGAGGCAACCGCGCGGTTCGGGCGCGCCGGACCGTTGCGGAGCTTCTCGACTCCGATTCACCATCGCCCTCGGTTTCTCAATGCCGAGCGATGGTGGCGGCTCTGGCTGTGCTTCGGACGACCCGCGACCCCGCCCTCAGCCGGTTCGCCCCGGGACTGATCGCCCGGTTTCCGTCCGAGTTGCCGACGGTGGCCCGCTCGCTGACCACCCTGCTGCGGACGCCGGGAGCCGCGGAAGCCAGGACCACCGTGGTCCGCCTGCTTCTCGACTGCGATCTCGGACAGGGGGTGAGGGCCGCATGGCTCTTTTGGGTGCTGCGGTCGGCGGCCGGTCAGCTGCCGCGCCCGGTGATCGATCAGGCGGCGGAGGCGGCGGGGTCCGACGAAACCGAGTGGGTCTGCCGAGTTCAGGCGGCATGGCTCCTGGCGCAGGCCGGCGCCATTGACGAACGCCTGCTGGCGCGGCTCCGCGAATCGGCGCCGATCCAGCTGTCCAGGGCATTGCCGGGTGAACCGTTCGAAAGGACGCTGACGGCGACAGGCTCGTAGCAGCGCCGTCAACGGTTAGGTGATGGGTCCCTTGGTCACGGTGAGGGGCCCATCTTCGACGGAGCCTTGGCCGGATCGGGCCATGCAGCTGACCTTGTGGATGTCGTAGCTGGCGACGACATCCCGGTCAGGAGGATGAGTTCGGAGGCCGTGACGGCTGGCTCCGGGATGAGGGCGGATCACTACAATGCCAGCCGATGACGGCACCGGCGGTGGAGGCCCTCAGCTCGGTGCACGAGCAGATTCGTGCCTGCGTCTCCTGTCCATTGCATCGAAGCCGGACCCAGGCCGTCCCGGGAACCGGTCCTGCGACGGCGCGGATCATGGCGGTGGGGGAGGCTCCCGGTCAGACTGAGGACCGCACCGGTGAGCCCTTCGTCGGTGCTGCCGGCCAGGTGCTGACCCGCCTGCTCGGCAGTATCGGATTGCGCCGCGAGGACATCTACATCACCAACGTCATCAAGTGCCGTCCACCGCTGAACCGTGATCCCGAGCCCGATGAGGTCCATGCCTGCTCCCGTTTCCTGGATGCTCAGGTGGAGCTCATCCGGCCCGACGTCATCCTCATCCTCGGGCGCCATGCCTTGGGGCGGCTGCTCCCGGATTCGCCGGGTATCGGCCGGGTTCACGGGCAGCGGGTGGGGCGGGGCGACCGGATCTACGTCCCTCTCTATCACCCAGCGGCGGCGCTCCATCGCGGTGATCTGATGCGGACCTTGGAGGACGACATGGAGAGGGTCCGCGGCTATCTCGCCGACGCCGAGCAGCAGCGGATCCGGGCCGCCGCCGAGGCCGACGAGCAGCGGGCCCGGGCCGCCACGGGGGCCGAGGCACTCCCGCCACAGACTGCCGCAGGCTCATCGGGGGGGATGGCGGCGGGAGCGGGAGCTGCGCCGCGCGAGCAGCTCAGCCTGTTTTGAGCGCCGCGCCTGCCGCCCGGGCGGCGCCCACCCTGAGCCTGGTACCGCTGGGAGGGCTGGGCCAGATCGGCCGCAACATGATGGCCATCGAGTGCGGGCCGGACATCGTGGTGGTCGACTGCGGGCTGATGTTCCCGGAACAGGAGATGCTGGGCATCGACCTGGTCATCCCC
>JBHELP010000210.1:0-2565 GCA_046263035.1 Candidatus Dormibacteria bacterium
GGATAGCGCCGGGACCGAGCCGGCAGTCCGATCGTTCGCGTCGCCCCGACAACAACTGAGCCCAGCATCTTCATCCTCCCCGTCGCGCCCTCTAAAAATAGTCATCTTTCAGTTTAGAAGGCATGCCCCATCCGGGCAAGCACAGCACAAGGACTGCTGGCGGGTGGATGGGGCCGGAGACGACATGTTCTCCGGCGACCGGGAGTCACAGCCGAGGCTTCACCGGTGCGTGCACCGCCCCAGCACCCGCACTCGCGTCAGCGCCGCCGTCGTCCATGCACATGCCCACAGCACCGATGTCTGCCGGCACCCGGGCCCTGAAGCCGGGTGCTCAGGTCGCACCGAAGATGGCATCCTCACTTTCGGACCGAGAGCTGAGCATCCACACCGCCGACACCGCCGTCTGGACCAACGCCGACTGGACCGCCCATACCTTTCTCGTCCACCGGGAACCGCGTGTAGGCCTCGGGAACCCCGAGCGGCGCAGACCTACAAGCACACCTTCACGGCGGCGGGCACACACGCGTACTACTGCGACAATCCATCCGGACATGAAGGCGACGATGCTGGTCGATGGCTGAGATCCGCAGGACGCGGCTTGGGAGCATGAACTGTGATCGCCATCGGTGGCCTGCTGGGCGCCGGATGCTCCGGGACCACCAATGCGTCCGAAGGTGGCACGCCGGCCCTGCAAGCCATTCGGCGGCGGCGAGTCCCGCTGTGCTCCCGCTACCTCTCCCGTTGTCAAGCGAAGCGGGAGGGATGGGCACGCGGGTTCGAATCGAGGCTCCGTAGTTCTGAAGACTCAATGGGTTCGAGCCAAGACCCGGCGCAGCTGGGCCACGACACGGGACGACACGTTCCCGATACAATGGATCTATCACTAGCTAAAATTATTGCTAGAAGGAGGTGGGCTGAGTGAATGGTATGACCTTGACCAGCAGCATTATCGGATTCCTGAGCCTGGGTGGGATGCTCGGGATGTATCTCTTTGGACTCGCGGCCGACCGGCGCACTGCGCTGAGCAGGGTCTCGGGTGACAGGAGCTACCTGCTGGCCGACGAGGAGCGCCGGAACGACAGACGGGCCGCCTAGCTCCGAGCCACGGGCCGCCGCGGGCGCCTCCGGTGAGGAACTCGCGGCGGCAAAGCCGTGGAGGCGAGGATTCGTGCGCCTGCGCTCCCCACAGCACCTCGAGACCGAAGAAGGAATCCGCCATGACCAACCTGCAGCGCTTGTTCGTCGAGCAGGGGCAGAGCCCTTGGCTCGACAACCTGACCCGCGAGTACCTCACCAACGGCACACTCGCCCAGATGGTGACTGAGGGTATCCGCGGCATCACAGCGAACCCCACCACCTTCGCCAAGGCGATCGAGGGCTCCGACGCGTATGACGAACAATTCAGCCGGTTGATCGCCGACGGCCTCGGTGTGACCGATGCTTACTGGGAGCTGGTCGTGGACGATATCCGCCATGCCCTGGGGATCCTGCGCCCGACGTACGACGCCAGCAGGGGAGAGGATGGCTTCGTGTCCCTGGAGGTGGCAGCCGAGCTGGCACGCGATACGGCGGCGACCATCGGTGCCGCCCGCGCCCTGCATCAGCGAATCGCCGAGCCCAACCTGCTCGTGAAGATCCCCGCAACGCCCCAGGGGGTACCGGCGATCGAGACCATGATCGCCGAAGGCCACAATATCAACATCACACTCATCTTCTCGCTCTCCCGCTATGGAGAGATCATCGAGGCATATCTGAAGGGGCTCGAGACATTCGCAGCCGGTGGGGGAGACGTGAGCCGGGTGCACAGCGTCGCATCCTTCTTCGTCAGCCGGGTCGATACCGAGGTGGATCGTCGCCTCGATGCCATCGGCTCGGACGAGGCACGGTCGCTGCGTGGGCGGGCAGCAGTGGCTCAGGCGAGGCTCGCCTACCGGCTCTTCACCGAGGGCTTCTCCGGGGAGCGTTGGGAGCGCTTGGCGGCATCCGGCGCCCTGCTCCAGCGCCCCCTCTGGGCCTCCACATCCACCAAGAACCCCGCCTACCCGGACACCCTGTACGTCGACGAGCTCATCGGACCGGACACGGTCAACACGCTGCCCGAGAAGACAATCGCGGTCTTCGAGGATCACGGGCGCGTGGCAAGAACCATCGACAGGAATGTCGAGGAGGCCGCGGAGGTCATGGATAAGCTGGCCTCGCTCGGCGTCGACATGGATGAAGTGGGCACGACTCTCGAGGACCAAGGTGTGTCCAGCTTCCACGAATCCTTCCAGGAGGTACTGGAGGCCCTCGAAGCGAAGAGCCGCACGCTCGCACTGCGCTGAGGGCACGGCGGTGTGCAGGAGCCATGCTGCCAGCGAGGGCCTCGCCGAGGTCTACGTCGGGGCATGACGGTCGGGCCAGCCGCTGCTGGACCAGTCCGAGGAGGCCTGAGGCAGTCCCGGTCCCATCGTTGTGGTGCGTCGGGCGCACCCTGTCGGTCAGCGAGTGCCCGTCGCGAGAGGTGGGGACTTACTGGCACCTCAATGCGACCATGGATAGAGTTCGCTCGGGACCGATCCTTCC
>JBHELP010000211.1:0-5605 GCA_046263035.1 Candidatus Dormibacteria bacterium
GTACGGATCTCCCCAATGTACGGGCCACCCATTGGATGACTGGACTGGTGTGAGATCCGTGGGCAGCTGCCCCAGCACTGCATCCTGGCTCATATTGACACCCTTGTATTGCAGAGCGGCAGATAGCGCCGCTGCTTCGCAATCAAGCGGGTGGTCCTGTCTTACGAGAGGAACCTGAAGCATGACCGGATCGCCCGGTGGGGGTGCGGCCTGTTGCGGCGCGGGTTGATGGCGGCGTGGTGGCGCATGGGGGGGCGCCGCGTCGGTGGTTTGGAAGTATGGATGGGCCGGCAAGGGAGCCGGCGGAGGAGGAGCTGCCGGAGTAGGGGTAGCTGAGGGTTCCGTGTTAGGCACAGGACTGGCCGTTGGATCAGGCAATTTGGACGTGAAGTAAGCTGGATTCGGCGGCGCCGGGCTACTCTTGGGCGGGCTGGGGTTGGACCTGTTAGCAGCCAGTACACCAAGACTACCCAAACACACGGTGGCGCAGCAGAGAACCGCGAGCCATACCTTCTTGGGCACGCGTAGGCCTGTTTGACCTCTCCCCATCACGCACTCCTTCACGTACCGCTCTAATGGCCCGAAGCCTAGCACAGGAGAGAGAGAAGACAGGTCGGCGTCAGACGCTTGAAGTTCCACGGGCTTGAGGGCACTTTCCCGCCCCAGTTGCTCCGGGGCATCCCGCCTAGAATGCGGTCCGGGATGGCTGTTCGCTTCAGGCTGGTTGCGCTGTCGCCCCACGCCCGCCAGCGGTTGCTGGAGATCTTTCCCGGGGCCCTCACCTGGTCTGTCCTCCTGCTGCCCGTGGTCATCGCCTTCGCCATACGTCTCAACGATCCCACCAAGCTGTGGGTCCTCGGCATCGCCGCCGTGGGCCTCGACCTCTACTGGCTGGTGCGCACCACGGTCACGGTCCGCAGCGTGCGCCGCAGCGTGGGCCGGATGGAGGACACGGCCGCCATCGATTGGTGGGACCGATGCCGGCGCCTGGAGCCTCTGCCGGGGGCGCCGGCGGTCGACGAGGTCGTCCACTGCGCGCTGATACCCACGTACACCGAGAGGTACGAGGTTCTCCACGCCACCGTGGCCGCCCTTGCCGGGCAGAGCTTCCCGACCCGCCAGATCGTTGTGGCGATCATCACCCGCACCGCCGATACCGGAGGGTGCGAGAACGTGGCCCGGCTGCGCGACGAGTTCGGCGAGCGGTTTCGCGCCTTCCTGCACATCCTCGATCCGCTGCTCCCAGGCATCGTGATCGGGAAGTCGGCCGCGATGAGCTACGGTGGCCCGGTCCTCCGTAGCGCCTGCCAGGACATGGGCCTGGACCCTCAGGCAACGCTGGTGACCGACCTCGACTCGGACTTCCGGCTGCACCGCGAGTACTTCGCCCACATCACCGCGGAGTTCTGCTCCGCAGGGGACCGCCTCACCTCCATCTGGCAACCGGTGCCGGTCTTTCTCAACAACCTGTGGCGGGTCCCCGTGGCGGTTCGGGTGATGGCCACGGCGACAACCCAGTGGCAGATGTTCCTGCATCAGAACCCCCACCGCCTGGTGATGTTCTCCTCGTACACGATGTCGCTCCAACTGGTCGAGGAGGTCGGCTACTGGGATCCCGACGTCATCCCCGAGGATTCACGCTTTTTCTGGAAGTCCTTCTTCCACTATGGAGAACGGCTGCATGTGCGTCCGGCGTTCCTCCCCGTCTTCGGGGACGCGCCCAAGGCCGGTGACTATTCCTCGACCCATGCGTCGCAGTACAACCAGATAAAACGCTGGGCCTGGGGAGCCAGCGACATCCCCTATGTCACCCGCCGGATGCTGATTCACCGGGAGATCCCGCGAGGGCTTCGTGCCCAGCGCTACATGCACCTGGTCTTCAACCACTTGGCCTGGACGACCCTGCCCATCCTCATCTTTTTGGGGGGCTCGCTGCCCTCGATGATCGACCTCGACTACAGCCTCTCCACGGCGGCGACGGTGATCGGCTGGGCCACGGCGGGAATCCTCACCGTGACGCTGCTCAACACCCTGACCCTGATCCGCATGGACCAGCGGGTCTGCCGGAAGCCCGACGGCTGGCCGTGGTGGCGCCATGTCTACGCCGACATGCAGCTGTTCCTCTACCCGATCGTGGGACTGGCCCTGTCCGTGATCCCCGCCCTCGAGGCCCAGACACGGCTCATGTTTGGCGCGTATCTCGAGTACAAGGTCACCGAGAAGGAGTGAGCCTGCGCCGCCTCGCGCGGGAGCTCGAGCCATTCCGGGTCGTGGGGCTGGTCACGCTGGCGGCGCTCGGTGCCCTGCAGTTGCTCTGCGGCAGTCGCCGCTCAGGGCGGCAGCTGCCCATCCGACGCCGGTGAGCGGCCGGGCCCGTTGGAACGGGAGGGGTTGAGGGGGCCCCTCTCGATGGTCGACCGACCGGACACGCTCACGCCTGCGGGATCAGCTGAGAGCGCGGCGACGGCGAACGTGGTCCCGGAACTTAGAGCGATGCGTGTGTCTGTGGATTCCAGCGTGTAGGTGGCCGTCATCCCCGGGTCCAGTCGTTCCGGTCCCTCCCTCAGCCTCCACCCGGGCACCCATTCGACCCCCACCAGGGTCACGAAGCTCGGCCGGAGCGGCACCGTGGCTGCATTGGAGCCCGTGATCACCAGGGTGGTGACGGGGCCGGCGGGGCCGTCGATGGTCCTCCCCCTGACGACTGAGAGGTGCATGGGCGAGGCGGAGGCCATCGCTCCGGCGCCGCAGAGTACGGCGGCGCCGGCCGCCACCGCGGCGCCGGCGGCAACCCGGCGCTGGAAGGGCCGCAGCCGGCTCCGGGCCGCCCCCGGGACGGTGGCGGCGCCGACGAGGAGGGGCGGCAGCACGTCGACGAAATAGTTGGGCAGGGAACGGGTGCCCAGGGCCAGTGGGGCGATGGCCAGCACGGGGAGCGCCGGTCGGCTGCGCGGGTAGAGGGCGATGAAGGCGAGCAGGGCGCTCAGCTCCGCGATCAGGGCGGCGGCGGTAAAGAGCCAGAGTCGTCCTCCACCCAGGCCCACGCTGCCGATCACCTGGACCAGTCCCTGTCCGAAGGGTATGAGCGGTTGGGCGAGGGGCAGCACCACGCCGTGAAGCCAGGCCCCGGGGTCGAGCATGAGAAAGGGCGCGTTGGGAACCAGGAAGGCGAGGAGCGCCAGCCCCAGGTATCGGGCGGCGGTCCGCGGCCACTCCCGGCCGGTGCGCTGAGCCTCCAGCGCCACGCCGGCGAGCAGGAAGGGTGCTATCAGCCAGGGGCTCTGCTTCACTGCGCAGGCCAGGCCCAGGGCCACCGGCCCCATCCACCGTGCCGGTGACGATTCCTCGGCTACCCCGAACCGGCTCCAGCGCCACAGGGCGAGACACAGGAGGGGGAGAAAGATGCAGTCGGTGTTGCCACCGTCCACAAGCCCGATGTAGAAGGACAGGCTGGTGATGATGGGCACCACCGGCCGTACGGCAGGAGGAAGCAGCCGCCACATGATCAGCACCGTCGCAGCCCAGGCGAGAACGTCCACGGTTTGCGCGTAGTGGCTGGCCTGGCCCAGCAGTGCGCCCACCGGGGCATAGAGCAAGAAGGAGAGGGCGGGATAGCTGGAGCCGTGCACATAGCCCCCATTGAGAAAGGGCGTTTGCAGCCGTGGCGAGAGGTCGAACTCACGCAGCCAGGGGAGCAGATCCTGCGTGTAGGGGTTGAGGTGGCTGAGAAGCGCGGAGGCCGATGCCTGGCCGACGGCAATCTCGTCGGTGACATAGGGACGGGCGCCCGCCTGTACCGCCAGCCAGGGGATGGCCGCCCCCAGCACGACGGCAAAGAGCACCGCGTCCCCACGGGCCCAGAAGCCATCCCGCTGAGGGCACGCAGCCACGGCCAGCACGACCAGGGCTGCGGCCAGCACCAGCACGCTGATCCCGGGCGCGAGACGGATCTGATCACCCTCCAGCCACCAGAGGTAGGACCAGAGCACCAGGAAGACGCCGGTGAGCATCCGCAGGGCCTGAGCAGCATCGAGTTGCACGACGGTCGCCTCGGAGCCGTGCCGTGGTCCGCCGCCCTCCGGGCCCGATGCCGACGGCACGGCTAGCCGGCGTCCCGGCCCGGCCGGTGGGCGAGAACGGCGGGCCCACCACGCGACGCCTGATGGGCCGTGGCCGGCCCCCGGGTCGCTACCCTGTGCACCATGCCGACGATAGCTCTCAATCCCTACCAGCCGACAGTGGAGGCTCTGGACAACGGGGTCACCCTGCTCAACGCCCCGTCCGCCAGCCGCAATGTCGGCGTCTTCCTGATCGTTCGAGCAGGCTCCCGCGACGAGACCCCGAGCACGGCCGGCCTCGCGCATTTTCTCGAGCACATGTTCTTCAAGGGCACCACCAACCGCCCCACCGCCCAGCAGATCATGCGCGAGATCGATCGCCTTGGTGCGTCGACCAACGCCTACACGGACACCGAGGAGGTCGCCTACTACGCCGAGGGACCGGCGGCGGCTCTCGACGAGCTCACCGACATCATCACCGACATGCTGAGCAATCCCCTCTTCAAGGCGGAGGAGGTTGAGCGTGAGCGCAACGTCGTCATCCAGGAGCTGTCAGCTCGCCTCTCCGATCCCGAGGGATGGATCTGGGACCGGCTGGGAACCGTGGCCTTCGGCGGCGACCAGCCGATGGCCTGGTCGGCCGCCGGCTCGCCCCGGGTCATCGAGCAGGTCTCCCGCGATGAGCTGGTCGACTATCACCGCAATTTCTACGCCCCCCAGTCCATGGCGCTGGTGGTGGCGGGCGGCGCCACCGTCACCCGTGCCAGGGCGGAAGAGCTGCTGGGTGGCATCCCGGCCACCCGGGAGCATGCCCGGGTCCCCGCCGCCTGGGGACAGGGTGATCGCTATGTCGCCAGCATCCGGCCGGTGACCGAGGACGAGGAGCCCCAGGTCAAGATGGTGCTGGCCTCGCCGGGCATCCCCACCCTCGACGATGATCGCTCGCCACTGTCGGTGATGAGCCACATCCTCGGGGGAGGCATGTCTTCGCGACTCTTCCACACCGTTCGCGAACGCAATGGCCTCTGTTACTCGATTCACGCCTTCCACGAGGGCTTCGATGACACCGGCCTGTTTGCCGTCTCGACCGCCCCCCGCCCCCAGGACGCGAGCCGGGCAATCCAGCTTTCCTTCGCGGAGTTTCGCCGCATGGCGGATGAGGCCGTCCCCCAGGACGAGCTGGACGCCGCCAAGTCGGCCATGATCGGCCGCCTGCTGCGCTCCACCGAGACCGCGATGGCCAGTGCCCGTTTCTATGGAGGCCGCTGGCGTGCTCAGCTTCCCCTGGAGACGCCGGACGATCGGGCGGCGGCGATCAGCGCGGTGACGGCCGCCGACGTCCAGCGCGTCGCCCAGAGGATGGTCGCCGGTCTCGATCAGGTCCGCCTGGCATTTGTGGCCCCCGAGGATCTGGGCGAGGAGCTGCTCGCCGCCACCGACGCGGCGGGACATCTGCTCTTCGCGCGACAGCTCGGCAACAGTCTCGCGGTCGCGGCCCTGACGACGATCGTGGGTCTCGCGGTGTCCCTGACCGCCGCGTACGCGAT
>JBHELP010000212.1:0-3525 GCA_046263035.1 Candidatus Dormibacteria bacterium
CACCTCCTCTTTGGGTGGCGTTGCCGGTTCCGTTATTGGGGGAACTCCGAAGGTGAGCGCGAGAAATGGCACCGGTACGAAGAAGATCCTGGATTTTACGGCGACAGCATTTGGACCGACTTCTTTGAAGACCTTGACATACAGGATCCCGCACTACCTCCGTCGGAGGAGTGCGATCCTCGGGGAGTGACGTGGATTCGCTCACAGGACGAAATTCGTGGATTCGCTCCGGTAACTCAACGGATCCCTTGGCTTCCCCCGGGAACGAGTGCATGACAAAGCGTTATCCGGACTTACCTTCTCCTAAGCTGTTCGTTGGCGGCCCGGCTTCGGATCCTCAGCGGCGCTGGTTGAGGGCGAGGCTACACGCGGCGGCTGCCGATAGGTCCGAGGGCGCTGTTGTTGGGGTGCCGACCCTGGCAAAGGTGAAGCGCCAGCCGACGATGACGAAGGTCCTCGGGCCTATCCAGCAGCCCGGGTCGAGCCCATCGGCCAGGGACTTCGGGTCGTGCCCTCTCCTACCGGTGGCCGAGTCACGGCCGGCGTCGGCGCTTCCCCGACGGCGGCGCCACGTCCCGGCGTCCTAGTGTGAGGGCATGACCGATCTCGCCACCGGCCTCGGTGGCAATGCCACCGTGTTCGAGCCGCTGGCCCGTGCCTTTGTGGCCTCGGTGCCGGAGCATCCCGCCGACGACGGCATATTCGGGCCGGGGAGCGTTGTCTGGCGGGTCCATCGCGACCGCGGCTTCACCGTCGCCGGCATCCGCTCACTGATGGTTCAGGCGCTTCACCCGCTGGCCATGGCCGGTGTCGCCCAGCACAGTGACTGGCGGAGCGATCCGTATGGCCGGCTCGCCAACACCAGCGGCTATGTCCTCACCCTGACCTATGGGGAGAGCGCCGCAGCCGAGGCCGCGGCGGCCCGGGTCCGTGCGGTCCACACCCACGTCAAGGGGGTGGATCCGGTCACCGGCCTCCCCTACAGCGCCGAGGACCCTGAGCTCCTGCTCTGGGTTCACATGGCCATGGTGGAGTCCATCCTGGCCGTGGTTCAGCGCTACGGCCGGCAGCTCGACGCCGTCCAGGCCGACGGCTATGTTGCGGAGATGGTGCGCTTTGCCGAGCTGGTCGGCGTGCCCCGGGCGATGGTGCCCGACAGTGTCGCCGCGTTGGACAGGGGAATGGCCTCCGTCGACCTCCTGCAGGCGACGCCTGACGCCCGCGAGGCGATCGCGGTGGTCCTCGATCCGCCTGATCTGGACCTGGAGACGCGCGAGCTGTGGTCGGAGATGGGCCAGGTGGCCGTCGGCAGCCTGCCCCAGTGCGCCCGGGAGATGTACGGATTCCCCATGCCCCCGCCGGAGCTGCTCGAGCGCGAGCCGTTCAGACAGCTGCTCGGCGTGCTCGACTTCGCCTTCGAGGCGCAGCCGGGGGTGCTCGACGCCCGCCGCCGCATCGAGCTGCGCATGCGCGGGTGAGGGCCCGCCGGGCAGGCATGGCCCTTGCCGGGGGCACTGCCGCCGCAGGGCTCTCCGTCCTGGCCCTCCGCCGACTCTCCCGGGTCGGGGCCGGGCGGCTGCTGCTGGAGACGCGGCCCGGTCGGGGCGCGGCCCTCGCCCGTCTGGCGCTGAGGGTGGGGGGCACATGGGCGGCGCGCTCCCCGCAGCTGGTGTTCGCCTCGGTGGAGCGGCGCCAGGAGCTGCGCTCCGACCTGGCCCTGCGAACCGCTGACGAGGTGGCCGAGGAGCTGGGGTCGATGAAGGGGGCGCTGATGAAGCTGGGTCAGATGGCCAGCTACGTCGACGAGGGCATGCCGGAGACATTCCGGAACACCATGGCCGGGCTCCAGCGAGATGCCCCACCCATGACCGCCGAGCTGGCCGCCTCGGTGATCCACGAGGAGCTGGGCGAGCCGCCCACGGACGTGTTCGCACGCTGGGACCCCCTGCCCTTCGCGGCGGCGTCGATCGGCCAGGTGCATCGCGCCATCACCCATGACGGGCGGGCTGTGGCGGTGAAGGTGCAGTACCCGGGCATCGCCCGCAGCATCGAGGCCGACATGGGCAACCTCACCCTCCTGCGGCGGGTGGCGGCGATGGCCTTTCCCGGCCTCAACACCCAGTCGCTGGTCGAGGAGCTGGCCGACCGCCTGCGCGAGGAGATCGATTACGTGCGCGAGGCCGGCAACCAGGAGCTCTTCGCCGGTTATTACGATCACCACCCCTACATCCACGTCCCCCACGTGCTGCCCGAGCTGAGCACGGCGCGGGTGCTCACCAGCGAGCTGGTCTCGGGAGCTCGCTTCGACGAGGTGCTGACCTGGAGCCAGGAGGAGCGCGACCTGGCTGGGGAGGTCATCAACCGTTTCGTCTTCCGAAGCCTCTACCGGCTCCATGCCTTCAACGGTGATCCTCAACCCGGCAACTACCTGTTTCACGGGCGCGGCCGGGTCAGCTTTCTCGACTTCGGTCTCACCAAGCGGTTCAGCCAGGGCGATCTCACCCCGCTGGAGGACGCCGCCCGCTTTCTTGCCGTGGAGGGCGACCACGAGGGCTTCCGCGACGCCCTGGAGCGGGCGGGGTTTCTGCAGCGCGGGGCGCCGGTGGCCACCGACGTGGTGGTCGACTATCTCGGCCAGTTCTACGAGACGGTGCTACAGGACGCCCCGATGACCATCACCCCCGACTACGCCTCGAGCATGGTCCGCCGCTTCTTCAACGCCCGGGGGCCCCTGGCCCAGTACAGCGACATACCGCGGGCCTACGTCGTGCTCCAGCGCATCAACCTCGGTCTCTACGCGGTGCTGGGCAGCCTCAACGCCACCGCCAACTGGCGGCGCATGGCTGAGGAGGTGTGGCCCTTCCGCAACGCGCCACCCTCGACACCGATCGGCGAGGCGGAGGCCCGCTGGTTGCGCGATCGCCAGAGCCGGGCGCAGCGTGAGGGCGAGCGCCGGCCCCAGCCGGTCGCCTGACCCTCAGAGCCGCATGGCTCGATCCGGGGCCGGCCCGAGGATGACCTGCTGGGCCGCCTGTTGTCGCGTGACCCTCAGAGCCGCCTGGTTCCATCCCGGGGTGCAGCGTTGATGCGGATGAGCTTGACGATGCCGTAGCCGATGAGGGAATAGATGAGGATGGCGATGATGTCGGCCCAGCGCACGTGGTGGAGCCCACGGCTGAGGCTGGTGCTGAAGATGCCGTCGAAGGGACTCGCGAGGACGCTGCCCAGACCGTAGATCAGGGATGCGAACCCGGTGTCGTTGGCTCCCAGGGCACGGAACAGGAAGTCCAGCCCGAGGATGGCGTTGATCAGCCCGATGATGAACCAGACGATCTGGATCGATCGGTAGGCGACGGGATAGATGCTCCGGCTGTGGTAGACGCTCGTGTCGGCGACGGGCGCAACGGGCGTGACCGGCGCCACCGGCGTGACCGGCGCCACCTGCGCCACCGGGGTCACCGGCGCAACGGGCGTGACGGGCGTGACCGGCGCCACCGGAGCGACGGGCAACCCGGTCACCGGGTC
>JBHELP010000213.1:0-15015 GCA_046263035.1 Candidatus Dormibacteria bacterium
CCAGTACTCTAACCACCTGAGCTACTCCCCGCCGCGGCCGGACGAGTGTAGCGCGGCCGCCTCTGGAGAGGCCTCACTCGCCACCCGGGTCGCGACTCATCAGGTCGCGCATGGCGTCGCCCACCGCCTTGCCCTCGAAGAGCACGGCATGGACCTCGTCGGCGATCGGCATGGGTACGTGGTGACGTTCGGCAAGCGCACGAGCCACCCGGGTGGCGTTGACGCCCTCGACCACCATGGCACTGCCCTCCGTCGCCTCGACCAGACTCCTGCCCCGGCCGATGGCCTCGCCGAGGCGTCGGTTGCGGGACACCGGGCTGGTGCAGGTCACAAAGCAGTCCCCCACACCGGCGAGGCCGGCGAAGGTGGCTTCGCCGGCTCCCGCGACAACGCCAAGCCGCGACATCTCGCGAATGCCCCGAGTGATCAGTGCCGCCTTGGCGTTGTCACCCACCCTCATGCCGTCGCAGGCACCGGCGGCGATGGCGACGATGTTCTTCAGGGCGCCGGCGAACTCGACGCCGATGACGTCGCAGCTGCTGTAGAAGCGCAGCCGGGGCCCCGTGCAGGCGTCCCGGACCAGGGCGGATACGGACTCCTCGGCAGCGGCCACCACGATCGCCGCCGGGAGCCCGCGGGCCACCTCGGGCGCTATGTTGGGGCCGCTCATGGCAGCAACACGACGGCCATGGCGCTCGTCTAGAACATCAGCGATGACCTGTGTCATGGTCATGCTGGTGCCCGCCTCGAAGCCCTTGGCAGCACTGGCCACAACGCACTGGGGCGGCAGCATCGGGGCGCAGCTCTCGGTGATCGCCCGGAGGCCATGAGTGGGTACCGCCAGCACGGCGATGTCGGCGCCGGAGAGCGCGTCACGCAGGCGGCGGTGGACGGACACCGAGGGGTGCAGGCTGATACCCGGCATGTAGACGTCGTTGCGGCGGGTGCGCGCGATGATCTCGGCCAGCTCGGGGCGGCGGGCCCAGAGGGCCACCTCGTGTGGCCCCGCACCCAGAGTGTGCGCCAGCGCCGAACCCCAGGAGCCCGCTCCGACGATGGCGATCCGCATCAGCCGGCCGTCCGGGGGTCAGCTGTCGGAGCGGCGGCGGGCCACCATCCGTAGCCGGACGCCGCCGAATCCGAAGACGGCTCGTATGCGGTTCTCCAGGTACCTGCCGTAGCTGGTCTGAAGCAGCTCGGGATCGTTGACGAAAAGGACGATTGTGGGCGCCGCGCTGGCGGCCTGGGTGGCATAGAGGATCTTGAGGCGGCGGCCGTTGCGATGAGGCGGCGGGTGCTCGTCCACAGCGGAGCGGATGAGGTTATTAAGGGCGGGGGTGGGTATGCGGGTGGCGCGGGAGCGGGCGGCGGCCCGGGCAGTGTCCAGCACACGAACTATGTTGCGACCCTCCAGGGCGCTGGCCGTTACCACGGGCACTCCGGGGGTGAACGCGAAGGCCGCCTGAAAGGCCTTGAGGAACGCCGGATCGCCGCGGGTCTCCTCGTCCACCAGATCCCACTTGTTGACCACCACCACCAGCCCCTTGCCCGCGTCGCTGGCATAACCGGCGATGTGCCGGTCGCGGCCGACGACGCCGGCCGAGGCGTCGACGACGACGATGCCGACGTCAGCGCGCTCGATGGCCTTGAGCGCCCGCAGCACGCTGTAGTGCTCGACGTTGGTGTGAACCAGACCACGCCGGCGGATGCCCGCCGTGTCCACCAGCCGGATCCGCTCACCGTCGCGCTCCACGATGGTGTCCACCGCGTCACGGGTGGTTCCCGCCACCGGTGAGACCAGGGCCCTGTCCGCACCGACGATGGCATTGAGAAGCGAGGACTTGCCCACGTTGGGGCGGCCGATGATGGCCAGGCTGAGATCCTCGGCCACGATGGAGCCCTCTTCCGCGGGCGGCAGCCGGTCGACGATGCGGTCGAGCAGATCGCCGGTGTCCTTTCCCTGCAGGGCGCTGATCAGGATGGGCTCGCCCAGCCCCAGCCGGTAGAGCTCATGGGCAAAGTGCTGATTGGTCGCGCTCTCCGACTTGTTGCCGGCAAGCACCACCGGCTTGCCGCCGCGGCGCAGCTGTGCTGCAATCGCCTCGTCAAGGGCGGTGACGCCCTCGCGCACGTCGAGCAGTAGGAGGCAGAGGTCCGCCTCGGCGATTGCCTGGCGAGCCTGCTCCTGCGTCCCTGCGACGAGATCGGCGAGCCCACTGTCGGCGCGGCGCACATCCGTCTCCAGACCCGCCGTGTCCACGACGGTGAACGCCCGCCCCCTCCATTCGGTGATTCCGTAGAGGCGGTCACGGGTGAGTCCGGCGAGCTCGTCGACGATGGCCTGCCGCCGTCCCGCGAGCCTATTGAACAGTGTCGACTTGCCCACGTTGGGCCGGCCAACGATGGCGACGATGCCGCTTGGCGCGGCGGCTCCAGCCTCTCCGTCGAGGCCGATGTCGCGCGCCCGCACGGCGCCCCGTGAGGACCTCACACAGCTGCCGGGCCCACCGCGATGGACAGGGTGCGGAAGGGCCCACCCTCGGCAGCCAGGGTGTAGGCGCCCATATCTCCGGCCCCCTGAGCTGTCGTGGAGCAGATCACATATACGTAGTCGAGGTGCGCGTGATCGGTGTCGAAGCGCGAGGCCGCCGCCGAATGATCGGGGTGACTGTGCCAGAAGCCCACGACGTCGAGCCCCTCGTCACGGGCCTGGGTCTCGGCGCGCACGATGTCGGCGCCGTCGAGCAGGTAGCGGTCATGGCGCCGGTCGGTCACGAGATTGCGCCCGGAAGTGGCCCGGATAACAGTGATCCCGTCTGGATCCCAGCGACCGACGAGGACCCCACAACCCTCGTGGGGGTAGGCTGCGACCGCGTACCTTCGAACGGCGTCGACGGCCTCCTCATCGAGGCGCACCCCGTCCCTGCTCATCCCACGCTCTCGTGAGCGCCGCTGCTCAGATATCGATCACCGCCATCGCAGAGAACGGTGACGATCACCCCGGTGTCGAGGCGCCGCGCCAGCTCCCCGGCGGCCCAGAGTCCGGCCCCCGACGAGTGGCCGGCCAGCACTCCCTCGGTGCGGGCCAGGTCGCGGGAGACAGCATAGGCGGCCTCGGTGGCAACACCGATGTTCTCGTCGGCCAGGTCGGGGTCGTAGATGCCGGGAACGATCGACGAGGGCATGTGCTTGAGACCCTCCAGGCCGTGCCAGGGCTCGTCGGGCTGGACGCTGACACAGCGCACCCCGGGGCTTAGCTCCCGCAGCCGCCGGGCCGTGCCAACAAACGTTCCGCTCGTGCCAAGGCCGGCGACGAAGTGGGTTACTGTACCGGCGGTCTGCTTCCAGATCTCGTTGGCGGTTCCCTCGTAGTGGGCGCGCCAATTCTCGTCATTGTTGTACTGATCGGGCATGAAGTACCGCTCGGGGTTCGCGTCGTAGATCTCGTGGACCATGCGAATGGCGCCATCGCTGCCCTCCAGGGCGTCGCTGTACACCACCTCGGCCCCATACGCCGCGACCAGCGCCTTGCGTTCCGCGCTGACGTTGGTGGGCATCACAAGCCGCACGCGGTGACCCTTGGCGGCGCCGATCATCGCGTAGGCGATGCCGGTGTTGCCGCTGGTGCTGTCGAGAATGATCCGCTCGCCGGTGAGCTCGCCGCTCCGCTCCGCCACCTCGATCATTCGGAGAGCCGCACGGTCCTTGACCGATCCTCCCGGATTCATGAACTCCGCCTTGCCGTAGACCAACACGCCGGGGGCTTCCGTCTCGAACATGCGGATACGGATGAGGGGCGTCCCGCCGATCCGATCCAGGATACCCTCCCCGGGTGCGGAGGCCAGCACTCGCAGGCCGCCGGCGAGCGAATGCGGATTCGTACTCATGAGCTCAATTATCGATGAGGGTGCCGGCCGTGCCGGAACGCTCAGCGGGCGGTGCCCGACTCCGTGCCGAAGCGAAAGCCGGACGCGTGACGCCTGGGCTCATCGATCACGGCGATGACGCCGGACGGCCGGAGGTGCACAGGACCGTCCTCCCCGGGCAACTCCACGAAGTCCCGCTCGCCGGCGGACGTGCTGATCGCCGAGATCGCGCTGAGGGTGTCCTCGATGGAGAGCTTGACCATCAGGTCCGTCCCGTTTGCCAGGCGCAGGATCGCCATTCGCTGTTGACCTCCGATCGTGACGCGGTTGCGTCCCATGGTACTTGGCCGGCGCCGAGCGGCGGTTGTCTGCCGGCATGGGTGGGAGCTCCGGGAACCGCCGGAGGGCAGGCGTTGGACGGCCGCCGCTGACCGTCCCCCATCACCCTGCCGGTCTCACGGGGAGGTGGAGCAGTTCCGGAAGGCTGAGCGCCCGGCATAGCGGGCGGCGCCGCCCAGCCGTCGCTCAATGGCCAGCAGCCGATTGTACTTGGCCACTCGCTCCGATCGGGAGGGCGCCCCGCTCTTGATCTGACCGGCATTGAGGGCCACGGCCAGGTCGGCGATGGTGGTGTCCTCGGTCTCGCCGCTGCGGTGGCTGATCACGCTGGCGTAGCCGTGGGCCGCTGCCTCGCCCACAGCGCGCAGGGTCTCGGTCAGGGTGCCGATCTGATTTACCTTGACCAGCAGGGCGTTGGCCACACCCCTCTCGAACCCCTGCCGGAGTCGCTCCACATTGGTGACGAAGACGTCGTCTCCGACGAGCTGAACTCTGGCGCCGAGCCTGTCGGTGAGGGTGCGCCACCCCGCCCAATCATCCTCGGCCATGCCATCCTCGATGGAGATGATGGGGTAGGCCTCGCACCAGCGGACCCAGAGCTCCACGAGCTCGGCCGGGTCCAGTGACGTGCCCTCCCCCTTGAGGACGTAGTGACCGTCCTCGAAGAGCTCCGAGGCGGCGGGATCGAGAGCAATGGCGATGTCGCGTCCGGGCTCGTACCCCGCGCGGCTGACGGCGGTCAGCAGCAGCTCGACGGCCTCCTCGTTGGCTCGCAGATTGGGCGCGAAGCCGCCCTCGTCGCCCTGGCCGGTGTCCATCCCCCTCTCACGAAGCACCGCGCGGAGCGCGTGGAAGCACTCGCTACCGGCCTGAAGGGCCAGGGCAAATGTGGGCAGGCCGAGGGGCACCAGCATGAACTCCTGGAAATCCACACGGGTCTGCGCATGGGCGCCGCCGTTGAGCACGTTGAGCATCGGGACGGGGAGCAGGGTGGCAGCCTCTCCTCCGAGATGGCGATACAGTGGCAGACCTCGGGCGGCGGCGGCGGCGTGTGCGCAAGCGAGGCTCACCCCCAGGAGTGCATTGGCCCCCAGCCGGCTCTTGGCGGCGGTGCCGTCGAGGCCGCAGAGGCTCGCGTCGATAACCGCCTGGTCGGCCGCGTCACTGCCTCGCAGGGCCGGTCCGATCAGCTCGGTAACGTTTCCCACCGCGCGAAGTACGCCCTTGCCGCCGTAGCGGGCCCTGTCGCCGTCACGCAGCTCGACGGCCTCATGGCGGCCGGTGCTCGCTCCGCTGGGCACGCAGGCATGGCCGGTGGCCCCTCCGCTAAGGCGAACGTCGACGGCAAGCGTGGGGTTGCCTCGCGAATCGAGAATCTCCAGGGCCTCGATACCGACCACCGCCGTCGTCATGATCCTCCCGGGCTGTCATCTCCACCCTCCCCCGCTGGCGGCGAGCCGGTACCGGTCCGCGCCCAACCTCCCACGGCGCCATCATCTCCACCCTCCCCCACCGGCGGCGCGCTCATGCCGCTCCCTCCACCGGCGGCACGATGCGCGGGACCTCCGCCCCGGGCGACACGCGTCCGCCCCGGCTCATGGACGGCGGGGCCACTTCCCGCCCATGCGGAATTCTCTGCGTCCTCGGAGGTCAGGCCGGCGGCCAGCTCATCCCAAAGCCGGGCGATCACCCGCACACCGAGGGCGAACTGGTGAAGGTCGAATTTCTCGTTGGGGGCGTGGATGCGATCGTCGGGAAGGCCAAGGCCGACGAGCACCGAGGGGATGCCCAGGAGGCGCTGCAGGATCTCGACTGGGGGGATGGAGCCTCCGCTTCGTATGAGCACCGGTGCCCTGCCGAAGACGTGCTCCATCGCCCGCGAGGCAGCGGCCACCGCGGGATGGTCGCTTGGCGTCACCACCGGCCGCCCTCCCCCGAAGCGCTGCAGCGTCACCGTTACCCCTCGAGGTGCGGCCGCGCGGAGAGCTGTCAGCACCTTCTCCGCGATGTCGTCGGGGTCCTGGTGCGGTACCAGGCGGCAGCTCAGCTTGGCGCCGGCGCGGGCGGGGATGATTGTTTTCCATCCCGGACCGGAATAGCCTCCCCAGATGCCGTTGATGTCGAGGCTGGGACGGACCCAGCGCCGCTCCAGGATCGACCAGCCGGCCTCGCCGGCGGCCTCGGGGATGTCTCCGGCCTCGGCGAGGAACTCGGCGTCTGTGAAGGGAAGTGCGGCCCAGGCGGCGCGTTCGGCAGAGGACGGCTCGACCACCCGGTCATAGAAGCCCGGCACGGTCACCCGTCCACTCTCGGTATCCCTGAGGCCGACCAGCATCCGTGCCAGCATCTCCGCGGGATTGGCCACCGCTCCCCCAAAGCCGCCGGAGTGGAGATCCGAGGAGGGACCCTTCACCTCTACCTCGAAGCCGACCAGGCCTCGGAGGCCGGTGCACAGTGATGGTACGCCGGGACCGAGCATGGCGGTGTCGGAGATGACCGCCACATCGGCCGCCAGCCGATCCCGGTGGTCCGCCACGATGGTGTCGAAGTGCGTGGACCCGATCTCCTCCTCACCCTCGACGATCAACCGGAGGTTGATCGGGGGGCGCCCTCGCGCCCGGGTGTGTGCCTCCACCGCCTTGAGGTGCATCCAGACCTGGCCCTTATCGTCCACGGCGCCCCGGCCGAACAGTGCCCCGTCGCGCAGCGTCGGCTCGAAGGGCGGGGACAGCCACTCCTCCAGTGGATCAACAGGCTGCACGTCGTGATGACCATAGATCAGGGCCGTCGGCAGGCTGTTGTCGACGTGGTAATCGGCCAGCACCGCGGGATGGCCGTCGGTGCCGATCACCTCGACACTGGTGAAGCCGGCGTCACGGGCCGCCCCCGCGATGTGGACGGCATTGAGCGCCACGTCGCCTCGGTGCGCCGGATCCGCCGAGACGCTGGGAATACGCAGCAACTCCATCAGCTCGTCCACGAATCGCGGTTGATGCTGATGGCAGTATGCGTCGAGGTCTGTCTCTGTCATCGGCACCGACAATAGCGGTCGGAACCGGAGATCCCCCGGCGCCCCGCCATCGAGGGGACCATACTCATGGGCGCCAAGCCCGCACGGAGATCCTGCTATGCCGGACAAGCCAAACTACGCCGGCCTCACCGCGGAGGAGCGGCGAGCCAACCAGGAGATGCTCAGCCGGTTGACCGCCGATCAGTGGGAGGCGCCCACCCTCTGCGAGGGCTGGACGGTGCGAGATCTGGCCGGGCACCTCGCCAGCGCCGACGACATGTCCCTGGGGAGATTTCTGGCCACCCTTCTGGCCGCGGGCTTCTCACCGGACAAGGCAAACCAGGCGTTCATCGACCGCTGGACCGTGCGCAGCAATGACGACATCGTCGCCGCCGTGGGCAGCCCCGCCCTGAAGGGCCTGTTCAGGGTGGCGCCGGCGGGTGCCCTCACCGAGGCCTTCATCCATGGCCAGGACATCCGCAGACCGCTGAACATCTCCCATGCTCACTCGGAGGAATCGTTACGCGCCGCCGCCCTGGCGACCTGCACCACACCGACGGGAACCGGATCGAAGCGGCGCGTCAAGGGGCTGCGGCTGCGCGCCACAGACATTGACTGGAGCCACGGAGAGGGACCCGAGGTCACGGGACCCGCGGAGGCGCTGGTGATGGCAGCCAATGGACGCGCCGTGGCCCTGGCCGATCTGTCCGGCGAGGGCAGGGACATGCTCGCGGCCCGCTGAGAGGCTGGTAGCCGCGGCTCAGGGCGAGCCGTTGCTCCGGTAGCCGGGACTCAGGACGAGCCATTGCTCCGGTGGCCGTTGCTCCGGTGGCCGTCGCCGCCGGCGTGCTCGTCGGTGAGCCGTTCAGCGAGCTTGACCACGGCCTGAACCGCGGGTGACCCGTGGGCTGAATCAAAGGGCGCCAGCCCATTTTGGTCGGCCATGGTGACGGCGAGGTCGTCGGGAACCACCACCACCTCACCAGTCTCCAACTCCTCTTGGATCATCGCCACGTCGTCGTCGCTGCGGATCTTGTTGGCCACCACGAGGACGGGCCCAAGCTTGGCCTCGCCGATGATGCTTTTGGCGCGCTTGGCGACCTCAGTGGATTTGATGGTCGGCTCGCTGACCAGCAGGATGCGATCGAATGATTCCGGTGCCATCCGGCCGATCGTCCCCACGCCCGCCTCCATGTCGGCGATGACGACGCGGTCGCCGGTTTCGAGCTGCCCGAGCAACTGCTCAGGTGTGACGCCGCATCACGTGCAGCCGGACTGCGGGGCGTCGATCTTGGTCACCACCGCCATCCGGATGCCGTCCGGACCGCTGGCGCCGAACCGCTCCAGCACCTGCTCAGCGGTGGACGCATGCTCCACCGAGCCCCCGTCGAGGCCCTCGCGGATGGCGATCAACCTCTCGGTGGGCTCCAAGCCCAGGCCGATCGAGATGCCCAGGTTGGGGTTGGCGTCGCAGTCGAGGGCCACGACCTCCCGTCCCGAGCTGGCGAAGGACCGCGCCAGCATACCGGCGACACTCGTCTTGCCGCTTCCACCCTTGCCGACCACTCCGATTCTCACGTGTCTCTCCTGGTTAAACGCTCGACCAGCTCCCCGACCGCCTCAACCGCCGGAGCGTCCGGCACCACGTCGATGGGGGCGAGCCCCCGGCGTTCCGATTCGGCCAGGCTCTCATCGTAGGGGATTACGCCGATCAATGGCAGTGGCAGAGCATTGGTCACGATCTCCACTTCCTGCGGTGAGCGGATCTTGTTGGCCACCACGTGGGTGGCGATTGAGAGCAGGCGGCGGCCGCTGAGCAGGGACTTGGCCGAGGGATCGGCCACCACGATGACCGTCCGGGCAAAACCGGCCCACCCGGAGTGGGGCTGCCGCGTTCCCGCGGCGAGATCCGCGACAACGGTCCAGCCCTCCCCCCGGAAGCGCTCCATGATCCCCCTGAAGGCGATCACCCGTGATTGCTCGAGGCGGCCGGGGAGCTTACCGAGCTCCAGGAACCGCACTCCGTCGGGAGCGTGCGCCGCGTACTGCTCTACCAGGCGGGCGGGACGGAACTTGCTTTTCACCGGCTGCCAGCCCTTGCCTTCGATCCGCTCCGCCAGTCCCGCCGGAAGCCGGGCGTCGTGGCCGCTCAAGCCGATCGAGATGGCCAGTCCGGGCAGGGTGTCGACGTCCAGCGCGAGCACCCGACGGCCGCTCCGCGCCAGCATGCGGCAGACGGTGCCGCTGACCATCGACTTGCCGGCACCTCCCTTGCCCACGAAGGCGAGCCGAAGGTCGTCACTCACCTCACCATTGCCCGTCCCTGGCGAGCCCACGGCTCAGCACTCGTCCAGGGTGCGACCGACCGCGGCGGCTACGCGACGCAGCTCGACCATGAGCGACGCGAAGCTCTCGGGCGTCAGGGACTGGGCGCCGTCCGAGAAAGCCTCGTCCGGCCGGGGATGGACCTCGAGCAGGAGACCGTCAGCACCGGCCGCGATGGCTGCGCGGGCACAGGCGCCCACCAGCGACCACTTGCCGGTGGCGTGGGAGGGATCGACGATGACAGGAAGATTCGATTGCTCCTTGAGAACCGGGACGGCACTTATGTCAAGCGTGTTCCGCGTGGCCGGCTCGAATGTGCGTATCCCCCGTTCGCAGAGCATCACGTTGGCATTGCCCTCACGAAGAATGTATTCCGCGCTCAGCAGGAGCTCCTCGAGGGTGCCGCTGAAGCCACGCTTGAGGAGCACCGGGCGGCGGCAGCGACCGACCTCCCGCAGGAGCTCGAAGTTCTGGCTGTTGCGGGCGCCGATCTGCACGATGTCGGCCGCGTCGGCGACGGCCTCGACATCGCCCGGGGTGGTGACCTCGGTGATCACGGGCATGCCTGTCGCCTCGCGAGCCCGCACCAGATGGGCGAGCCCGGCCCGGCCCAGGCCCTGGAAGCTGTAGGGGGACGTGCGGGGTTTGAAGGCGCCGCCGCGGAGGATCTGGGCACCACCGGCCTTGACCCCGGCCGCGCACTCCAGCACCATCGCCTCGCTCTCCACGCTGCAGGGACCGGCCATCACCACCACGGCGGTGCCACCGATGACGACGCCGTCTGCCACGGGAATCCGCTGAGGGGTCTGACGGATCTCGCGACCACTGAGCTTGTAGGGCTTGCTGATCTGGATCACCTCGGCGACAGCCTCGTCATGGGTGAAGGAGTCCCGCAGCGATATGGCGTTGTGGCCGATGACCCCGATCACGGTGCGATCCTCACCCGCGGAGACCTCGGCGCGAAATCCCGCCGTCTCCACCCGGGACACGACCCGATCAATGTCGGCGGGGTCGGCTGACGTCTTCATCACAATGATCATCTGGGGTCTGTCGCCTCCTCCCACGGGCACACCACGGCTTCAATGCGGTCCATTTACTCACGCGTAGCCTAACGGGTGGCTGCGAGCACCCACCCCACCGCCTCGGCAGGAGTGCCCGCCCGGTGCACGCCCGGATCGGCTGCCTCGCCCACCCGCCGGCGCAGCTCCCACGAATCCAGCATGGCCACCGGTCGGCCGAGGCGGAGGGCAAGGGCGATCTCCGACAGGGTCCCATGGCCCCCGGCGATGGCCACCACCGCCCTGGTCACGCGCACGATGAGGCCGTTGCGCATCTCGGCCAGGCCGGTGGGAAGCGCGATTGAGAGCGCCTCGGCGGCCTCATCCGGATCCCAGCCCGGGAGAAGACCGACCGACACACCTCCGGCCTGGCGCACTCCCTCGGCTGCCGCAGCCATGACCCCACCCAGGCCGCCGCACACCATGACGGCCCCGGCCTCGGCAAGGAGCCGGCCCACCTCGTGGGCATCGGCGCGAGCCCGATCGTCGGCCTGGCCTGCCCCGCAGACCGCGATGAGGGGCGGCCGGCCGCGGTTGCGGCTCATCTGCCAACCCTAAGGGAGATATTTCGTGATAGTGGTGCTATACTGTGTGTAGTCATAAGAAAGGTGCCGACCGCGAGGCCGTGCATCGAAAAAGGAGACGTTATGCTTCTAGTGGTAGCAATCCTGGTAGCCATTCTCGCTCTGGGCGGGGGCTTCGCCGTACATCCCCTCCTCTTCCTGTTGCTCATCCTGGCCGTCGCCGCGCTGTTCATGCACGGGCGCAGCGGCCGTGCCGTCTATTGAGCCGCCACATCAACCGACCTACTGACGCCACCTGAGCTCAGGTGAGCCTTCGAGAGCCCAATCCGTTACGACGGGTTGGGCTCTCTCCATGTTCGTGCTTCATGTGCGCCACAGTTGGGCCGCCCGCCACCAGATTCGGTGTACTGACGGTCAGGCGGTATGGTCCCGTCGCTGCAACAACTCCTGCCGGCGCTCGGTCCAGAAGTGCAGGCGTCGCTGATAGCGGCCGAGTTGCTGTCTGAGCAGGACGTCATCGGTATTCCGGGACTCCTCGACGGCCTCGGGGCCCTGCATGCTCGCAATGCGCTCTTCGGAGACCCTGAGCAGAGACTCCTTGTAGGCGGCCAACTCGCCGTACACGCTGATCCAATGTACCGCGTCATCCAGGTACGGACTGTCGGAGCGCTCGCCATGGAGCAGACCATCCGGATCGGCGGCCCGCGCCGCCGCCTGGTTGACGGCGCCCTCGTCCAGAGGGGGCGGCTCAGTGGCGTCGCGCTCCGGTGGCACCGGTTCATCCTACCGCTGCGTAGGTGCTCCCTTCATCCTACGTGCTGCGTACCTGGCCTCGATTGACGAAGTTGCGTGCATTGGTCGGTGTGACTGAACGATTTGTTGACACAGTTCCTGATATACGCGTTGTATTCTTTCTCGAAATCCGGTCTTCACCGGTCCACGCGCCGTCGTCGAGGAGAACGCCAGGATGACGAACGAGATGGGAGCAGGGCGCCTGCCGGAGTGGCTGGAGCCGCATGCAGGCGATGCGGATGGCCTGCGCACCGCCTGTGCAGCGGTGCTCGGAATGATGTACGCGTTCGTGGCGCGATCGGGCTCCTCGCCGGACCTGGATCTGGGTCAACTCTTCACTGTCGCACTGCATGCCATCGAGGTGGGGCCAACGGGGCAGGCGGGTCCAGACGCGGCGATGGAGGCCGTCCTACGCGAGCTCAGCGGCCCGCCCGCGGAGACGGTCATACCGGATCTGGACCCCGATTCGGGACCCTGACAGGTGCAGGCGTTGCCGTCCCGACGCTTCGCCAGGGTACGGCGATTCACTGGTGGCCTGCTCAGCCTTGCCGTCGCGGCTCTGATCGCCGGGTGTGGCTCCAGCACCGGGCCCGCACCGGCCGCTGCCACCGCGACCGGAACGCCCGCCGTTGGCACCACGCCCTCCCTCAACCCTGATCCGACGCCAATGCCGCCGCCCACCGCCTTACCCACGCCATCTCCCATCCCCACCGGCAGTCCTGGTGTCCGCCGGCCCGATCCCCGGCTCACGCCGGGCGAGGTGTTCCCACAAGCCACGGTGGCCGTCATCTGCGTCTCCGGGTACACCGCGACTGTGCGCCACGTGACCACGGCTCAAAAGAAGACCGTCTATGCCGAGTACGGCGTGCCCTATCCGGAGGCGGCGGGAACCTATGAGTTCGACCACCTCATTCCTCTGGAGCTGGGTGGCGACAATGCCAACGCCAACCTATGGCCGGAACCGGCGTCACCGGCTCCTGGCTACCATCAGAAGGACGAGGTGGAGAACACCCTACATGCGCTGGTGTGTGCCCGGAGGTTGGATCTCCATGAGGCCCAACATGCCATAGCCTCCGACTGGTATGGCGCCTATCAGAAATACGTTGGAACGGGGTAGCCACGCCAACCCGGGCATTCTTCCCTTGACGGCCTGCTCCGGCGACTACAGCGCCACCACAAGCGCCCGCGAGGCCCCGCGAGCGCTACGGCCACGTGCTACGCCGGCACCTACTCCTACTCAGCCTCCCATGCCGGGTCATGCTCTCAACACCATGGCGTAGGCACCTTCTACTGAGGCGGCCGACACTCTGACGCCGCCATTCCTGCCGGCGGCATTGCAGTCAACGCGTGTCTTCAGAGTGCCAATTCGTTTTCAAATGGCGGAGCGAGAGGGATTCGAACCCTCGATGGAGGTTACCCCCCATACCGCGTTTCCAGCGCGGCGCCCTCGGCCAGCTAGGCGATCGCTCCACCCCAATTGTAGCGATCGTGGTTCATGACGCCCTTACGAGCACGGCAGCATCCAGGGCGACCAGCGACGATGCTGGGGCATGCCGGTGGCATCCAAGGGCGCCGATATACTCGTCGAGGAGAGGTGTCCGAGTGGTTGATGGTGCCGCTCTCGAAAAGCGGTCTGGTGATGAGCCAGCGGGGGTTCGAATCCCCCCCTCTCCGCCAATTCTGAATACGAAGTGAACCGTTTGGGACTCTCCGCCAGGGGTGGAGTTTTCGGGCCTGACATCAGTTTGACATCAGTTTTGACATCAGTTTGAGGTGGAGTCCGACCATGATCCGGAGGCGGAGCAACGGCGATGGGAGTCTGATCCGAAGATCCGACGGTCGCTGGCAGGGCTCCTACTGCATCTCTGAGGGCGCCGGCTTCAAGCGCCGCTTCGTCTATGGGAAGACGCGCGACCTTTGCAGTCGGAAGTTGCGAGAGGCGCTCACCGCCAGGGAGACGGGACGGCCGCAGCCGCGGAGCAATCGCGAGACCGTGGGACGGTATCTGCAGAACTGGATGGAGGGCACCAAACCCACGATGCGGCCCCGATCCTGGGAGCGCAACGAGGAGCATGTCCGTCTCCATCTGGTCCCGCGGCTCGGAGCTATCCCGCTCGCCAAGCTCGAGGCCGCCGACATCCGCCGCGCCTATGCCGGCCTCCTGTCAACGGGGCTGAGCGCCTCCACGGTCCACCGGGCCCACGCAACTCTCCGGACAGCGCTCCAACAGGCATTCAAGGACGGCATGCTGACCGGAAACGTCGCCGATCGAGTTGAGCCTCCTGGGCCCAGACCGAAAGAGATGGTGACCCTCTCCCCCACCCAGGCGCAGCATCTTCTCGAAGCGGCAAAGGGGGATCGGCGCGAGGCTCTCTACGTGCTCGCCGTGACTGCCGGGCTACGGCTCGGCGAGCTGCTCGCGCTTCGCTGGACTGATGTGAATCTCGACGCCGGCACCCTGGCGGTCACCGGCACCCTCTCGCGGATTCGCGGCGAGGGACTCCGCATCGGCGAGCCGAAATCGAAGCGATCGCGCCGCCGGGTCGAGTTGTCCTCAGTGGCGTCGAAGCCCTGAGTCGCCATCGCACCGCCCAGCTGGAGCAGCGGATCGCCGCCGCCAATCTCTGGGAGGATCACGGGCTGGTCTTCTGCAACCAGGTGGGCAAGTATCTCCAGGCTCAGCAGGTGCTCGTCGGCCTCCACGAGCTCCTGGCCCGGGCTGGATTGCCCAGGGTGCGATTCCACGACCTGCGGCACACCGCGGCCACCCTGTTGCTGTCGCAGGGCATCCACCCGAAGATCGTCTCCGAGATGCTCGGTCATTCGACGGTGGCGATCACGTTGGACCTGTACTCGCACGTCACGATGACCATGCAGCGGGAGGCGGCCGATGCCATGGACGTGCTCTTCCTTAGAAGATGAACAACCCGGTGTTACTCCCTGCTGTCAGCCGACCATCAGGCGCGCTCGTCCGTATCCCAGGCGGCGTCACCTTGGTGTCGGCGCACCAGATCGTGTTCCAAGGACCGTCGGGATTCTCCGTCACCCTAGCGGACAGTCCACCGCGGAGCGCTCCGGGCGGCGGATGGGTGGCATAGTTG
>JBHELP010000214.1:0-2576 GCA_046263035.1 Candidatus Dormibacteria bacterium
CTCCGCCGTCCACGGCACGCCGGAGGGGCCTTCGCTCAGGCGCAGCAGCCGTCGGGCTGGTTCGCCGTGGCGTTGTCGCCGGTGGCGGAGTCGGGCTGGCAGCAAGTGGCCGGGGTGGCCAGCGCGGCGCTGTCGGCGCCGAAGGTGACCGAGTCGCCGGTGACGGTGTAGACCTCCCACGGTTCCTGCCCGGGGCCGTGCACCCACACCTTGTCCTGTCGCGCGTAGCAGCAGGTGGTGCCGTTTTCGACCAGCGTCTGCATCCCCTCGCCGGTCAGGCGCTTGCTGGCTTGGTCGACCTGCTCGGTAGACTCCACCTCGACGCCCAGGTGGTCCATCACCGTGGCCTGGCCCGGCTCGCCTTCAAGCAGAACCAGCTTCAGCGCGGGCTCGGCGATGGCGAAGTTGGCATAGCCGGGCCGCCGCTTCGCGGGCTGGGTGTTGAACAGCTTCGAGTAGAACTCGATCGACCCCGGCAGGTCCCCCACCCGCAGCGCCAGTTGAACTCGGGACATCCGATCCTCCTTGAATAGACAGATACCAAAACAGGCAGGACCTAGATTGCCCTCTAGATAGAAGTCTGTCAATATAGAGGCATGTCGAAGCAACTGCCGCTGGCGGCGATGGATGCCTGCTGCTCCCCCCTGACCCGCGATCCTTTGACGGCCGAGCAGGCGGGCGAGCTGTCCCGGTTGTTCAAGGCGATGGCCGACCCGGTGCGGCTGCGGCTGCTGTCGTTGATCGCCTCCCACGCCGGGGGCGAGGCGTGCGTGTGCGACCTGACCGACGCGTTCGAGCTGACCGGCCCGACGATCTCCCACCACCTGAAGGTGCTGCGCGAGTCCGGGCTGATCACCGGGGAGCGACGGGGTACCTGGGTGTACTACCGGGTGCATCCGGAGGTCCTCGCCCGCCTGTCGGCGGTGCTGGTGCCCGGCGAGTCCGGAATGGTGACCGCATGACCACCACCGACACGACCTCGTCGGCCGTGGTCGCGAAGCTGTCCATGCTGGACCGGTTCCTGCCGGTGTGGATCGCCGCGGCAATGGTGGCCGGCCTGCTGGCCGGACGCTGGATCCCCGGTCTCGAAGGCACGCTCAACGCCGTGGCAATCGACGGAATCTCGCTGCCGATCGCGCTCGGGCTGCTGGTGATGATGTACCCGGTGCTGGCCAAGGTCCGCTACGACCGGCTCGACACCGTCACCCGCGACCGCCGGCTCCTGATCCCCTCGCTGATCCTCAACTGGCTGATCGGACCGGCGCTGATGTTCGCCCTCGCCTGGCTGCTGCAGCCGGACCTGCCCGAATACCGCACCGGTCTGATCATCGTCGGGCTCGCCCGCTGCATCGCCATGGTCATCATCTGGAACGACCTCGCTTGCGGGGATCGCGAAGCCGCCGCTGTGCTCGTCGCCCTCAACTCCGTGTTCCAGGTGATCATGTTCGGGGTGCTGGGCTGGTTCTACCTGTCGGTGTTACCCGGCTGGCTCGGCCTGGACACCACGAACCTGTCCGTGTCCGGCTGGCAGATTGCCAAGAGCGTGCTGATCTTCCTGGGCATCCCGCTCGTCGCCGGCTACCTCTCCCGCCGCCTCGGCGAACGCGGCAAGGGCCGCACCTGGTACGAAACCCGCTTCCTGCCCACAGTCGGGCCGGTCGCGCTGTACGGGCTGCTGTTCACCATCGTCATCCTCTTCGCCCTGCAAGGCCACCAGATCACCAGCCGTCCGCTCGACGTCGCCCGCATCGCCCTGCCCTTGCTGGCCTACTTCGCGCTCATGTGGGCTGGGTCCTACGGCTTCGGCAAGGCCATCGGCCTGAACTACGAGCGCACCACAACGCTGGCGTTCACCGCCGCGAGCAACAACTTCGAACTGGCCATCGCCGTCGCGATCGCGACCTTCGGCGCCACCAGTGGCCAAGCCCTCGCAGGCGTCGTCGGCCCGCTCATCGAAGTCCCCGTGCTCGTCGCCCTCGTCTACGTCTCGCTCGCCCTGCGCCGCCGATTCACACCCTCCACAGTGGAGTCGCCATGACCGAGCCCGAAGGCCCCGCCTGCCATGACCTCGAAGACTGCCGCCTGTCAGCGACCCACGTGCAGACCCTGCTTGGGCGCGAAGCCGACCAGATCGCCCGCCACTTCCGCGGCCTGTTCTTCACCGAAACCATCGAAGCCCTCGTCGAGGACTCCTACACCCAACTCGCCGCGCACGCCCGCATCCACACCCACCTACCCGTCCTGGCCGCCCGCTTCGCCCGGCAACGCCTCGACGCCATCGCCAAAACCCAAGGAGACAGTGTGTCCGACAAGCCGGAAGTCCTGTTCGTCTGCGTCCACAACGCCGGCCGCTCCCAAATGGCCGCCGCCCTGCTCGACCACCACGCCCAGGGCCGCGTCGTCGTCCGCTCCGCCGGCTCCGCACCCGCCGACACCATCAACCCCGCCGTCATCCAGGCCATGAACGAGATCGGCCTCAATCTGTCCAAGGAATTCCCCAAACCCCTCACCACCAACGCCGTCCAAGCCGCCGATGTCGTCATCACCATGGGCTGCGGCGACGCCTGCCCCGTCTT
>JBHELP010000215.1:0-7611 GCA_046263035.1 Candidatus Dormibacteria bacterium
CGCCCGCACCGTTTTCGAGCACCGGCAATTGTGAGATGCCATAGCGCTGCAGCATGTCGATGGCCTCGCCCACGGATCGCCCCGCCTCGACGGTGACCAGCGTGGGAACCCCGTCGGCGGCGTGCCCGGCGAGCACCTCGCGCACCCGCGCCGGCCCCAGACGGTCGAGATATCCGTTCTGGCGCATCCACTCGTCGGAGAAGATCTTGCTCAGGTAGTTGCGACCGGTGTCGGCCAGGATGACGACGATGACGTCGTCGGGTCCCCGTTCGGAGGCGACAACCATGGCGGCATGCAGGGCGAGACCGGCCGAGCCGCCGACCAGGATGCCCTCCTCTCGGGCGAGCCGGCGAGCCGCCGCGAATGCCTCGCGATCGGTCACCCTGACGATGCGGTCGACGACGGCGCGATCAAAGGTTCCCGGCCAGAAGTCCTCGCCCACGCCCTCGACCTTGTAGGGAGCGATGGGACCCGAGAAGATGGAACCCTCCGGGTCGGCGCCGACCACCTCCACGGAGGCCTTCTGCGCCTTGAGATGGCGCCCCACGCCGCTGATGGTCCCCCCCGTGCCGATTCCGGCAACAAAGACGTCCACCCTACCCTCGGTCTGCTCCCAGATCTCCGGGCCGGTGGTGGCGCCGTGAACCTCCGGGTTCCGGGGGTTGAAGTATTGATTGGGCTGGTAGGCACCGGGGATCTCACGGGTGAGCCGGTCGGCCACCGAGTAGTAGGACTGGGGTGACTCCCGCTCGACGTTGGTGGGACAGACCACCACCTCCGCGCCATATGCCTTGAGCAGGCTGACCTTCTCCGCGGACATCTTGTCGGGCATGACGAAGACCATCCTGTAGCCCTTTATGGCGGCGGCGATCGCCAGACCGTGCCCGGTGTTCCCGGAGGTGGGCTCGATCACCGTCCCGCCCCGGCGAAGGTCCCCACGGCTTTCGGCGTCCTCGATCATGGCCAGCCCAATACGGTCCTTCACGCTCCCGCCCGGGTTGAGGTGCTCGAGCTTGGCGAGAAGGATCGGGCGCAGGCCCGTGGTCACCTTGCTGAGGCGGACCAGGGGGGTGTCACCCACCAGGTCGAGGATGCTCGAGTGATAGTCCACGGTCGCCGTCATTCTATGTGGCGGAAAACGAAGCCGCCTCCGGAGTGGCGGAAAATGAAGGGCGCGGCAACCGCGATGGTCGCCGCGCCCGGCAGGAAGGGAGGTCGCTGTGACGTGCCCCCCGTGTGGAGGGCACGCTGCAACCGTACGCCGGCGATGTCACGGAACGGCCTCCTCTCCTGTCACGCCGTGTCGCGGAAGTTCCGCGTCCCGTCAGCCGAGCGGCAGTCAGGAATCCAGCTTGTAGGCGGAGTGGAGGTAATCGCGGACCATCCTGGTGGCCGTGAAGCGAGGACCGTTGGTCTTCAGCGAGGCGCGCATCCTGGCGATCCACCCACGGGGGATGCCCGCGGCATCGCGGTCGTAGAAGAGGGGGATGACCTCGCGCTCGAGGAGGTCATAGACGGCGGCGGCGTCCCGGGAGTCCTGGACGGCGGCATCGACGGCGTCGCCCGCCTCCACCGCCCACCCGTTGCCACCGTCGTAGGCCTCGGCCCACCACCCGTCCAGCACCGAGAGGTTGAGGCCGCCGTTGAGCACGGACTTCATGCCGCTGGTCCCGCTTGCCTCCAGGGGTGGCCGGGGCACGTTGACCCAGAGATCACAGCCGGCCACCATGGGCGCGGCGACGCTGAGGTCATAGTTGTCGATGAAGCTGACGCGCTCCGCGACGCGGCCCGTCCGCTTCACGGCGAACAGGCCCTGTGCCGACCGCTTGCCGTCCTCGTCCTGGGGATGCGCCTTGCCGGCGACCACCAGCTGGATTGGACGCTCGGCATCCTCCACCAGCCGGACGATGCGATGGGCGTCCACGGTGAGCAAATGGAGCCTTTTGTAGGTGGCCAGGCGCCGGGCGAACCCGATGGTGAGGGTCCCGCTGTCAAACCCGCGCTCAGCGGCCTGCGCATAGTCCGGCGGATCGCTGCGGGCGAGCCGGTTGGCGATCGTCCGCTCGCGCGTGAAGGCCGCGAAGTATTCCCGCATCTCGCACCGGACCCGCCAGAGCTCCTCGTCGGGGATGCCGTCGACACCCAGCCAGGTCGACGGGTCATCGGCTCGCTCCTCCCATCCCGGCCCGAGGTGCCCATCGAGGAGCGCGCGCATCGGTGGGGCCATCCACGTCGGCAGGTGCACCCCGTTGGTGACGTGGCCGATTGGCACGTCCTGCACAGCTCGTCCGGGGAAGAGCGGCTGCCACATCGAGCGCGAGACCCCTCCGTGGATCCTGCTCACGCCATTTGCGGCCCGGCTGATGCGAATACCCAGGGGGGTCATCACGAACTGTTCCTTGGCGTCTCCGCGGCTCATGCGCCCCAGGTTGAGGAACTCCTCTGCATTCATTCCCAACTGCCTCGGGAGCTCGCCCACGACGTCCATGACCTCATCGACATCGTAACCCTCGTTGCCGGCACGCACCGGGGTATGGGTCGTGAACACGGTGCGGCGGCGAACCTCCTCCACGGCGTCATCCCGCGATGCTCCCGCGACGATACGGCGCCGGGCGATCTCGAGGGGGGCAAGCGCGGCATGGCCCTCGTTGAGGTGGACCACGGCGGGGTCCATGCCCATGGCCTCGAGAGCACGCATGGAGCCGACGCCCAGCAGGGCGTACTGGGCGAGCCGGGTTGCCCGATCACCCACGTAGAGCCGGCTGGTGACCCAGCGGTCCACCGGCGAGTTCTCAACCCGCTCGGCGTCGAGAAGGTACAGCGGCACCCGGCCCACGTCGACGCGCCACACCTGGATGACGACGTCCCGGCCGCGGACCGGCACGCTCACCGTCAGCGGACCACCACCAGGGGCGCGCACCAGTGCGGCGGGGATCATATCGGGATCGACGGGGGACCAGTACTCGTGCTGGTAGCCGGTGCTGTCCACCCTCTGGAGAAAGTAACCCTGGCGGTAGAGCAGTCCGACGGCTACCATGGGAATGGCGAGGTCCGAGGCCTCCTTGAGTATGTCGCCGGCCAGGACGCCGAGCCCGCCGGCGTAGATGGGCAGGGATCGGTGCACGGCGAACTCGGCGCAGAGGAAGGTGACGGGACGGTCGGCCGTGGCCGAGCCAACCAGGGGCGGCCTCTCCCGGTCAGCCGTCAGTGTCTCGAGGAGCGCACGCCCCCGTGCCACCAGGCCCTCGTTGCCTGCGGCGGCGCGAAGGCACCCTGGAGAGGCATCGTTGAGGAGGCGCACCGGGTTCTCCGCGGACATCTCCCAGCGGTCGGGATCGATGGACCGGAAGAGCTCGGGTCCCCCCGGCGTCCAGGACCAGCGGTAGTCGTAGGCGATGTGGGCCAGGGGGGCCAGCTCCTCGGGCAGGATGCCGGCCAGGTCCGCGGCGGCCCGTTGGACGTCAGCGGCGCCGTTCATCCCTGGCCGCGCGCAGCTCTGAGGACGGCCTGACCGCCGGCGGCGGGCCCGTCCGGGTGACCGAAGACGGCGGTTCCGGCGACCAACACGTTGGCGCCCGCGTCGGCGCATGCCCGGGCGTTGGAGGCGTCGACACCACCGTCGACCTCGACGTCGGTGGACAGGCCCTGACGCTCCACCTCGTGTCGAACCCGTTCCACCTTGGCAAGCATTCTGGGGATCAGCTTCTGGCCGCCGAAGCCCGGGTTGATGGTCATGACCAGGGCCAGGTCGCATATCTCGAGAACGTCATCGAGGGCCTGAGCCGGTGTGCTGGGGTTGATGGCTGCGCCGGCTCGACAGTCCAGGCCCCGAATCTGGGTGAGAGTGCGATGGAGATGAGGCGAGACCTCGTGGTGAACGGTGATGGCGTCCGCACCCGCGGCGGCGAAGACATCAACGTGACGCTCCGGGTTGACGATCATGAGATGCACCTCCAGCGGTAGCGAGGTGACCTTTCGGAGTGCCCGCAGGGTGTCGGTGCCGAAGGTGAAGTTGGGCACGAAGACACCATCCATGACATCGACGTGGAGGCGCTCGGTACCGCTTCCCTCCAGTGCCGCCACAGAGTCGGCCAGACGGCCAAAATCGGACGCCAGCAGGCTGGGGGCGAGAATGATGCTATCCGGGCAGGGCGGCCATGTCGATCTGGGCATCGCGTGACTATGCCATGCCGGCCCGGCGGCGGACTAGCGGGGCAGGAGAATATCGACCGCCGGTACCCGTCCCGCCAAGGTGCCCTCCGCTGCGGCCCTCAGCTGGGCGGCCGTCACCGGCCCTTCGAACCGATCGCTGACCACTCCGTCGGCATTGACGAGATATATCCACGGCTCGGACTGCAGCCCGAACGCCTCGAAGGCCGGATTGCGCCTGGTCGTCTCGTCCGGTCCGGCCGGGTAGTTGGTCTCGATGTGCTCGAACAGGAAGCGGTCGCAGTACTGATGGCAAACATCCTGGAGAACCTGAACGGTGGGACCGCAGGTCCTGCTCTTGCAGAATCCCGGCTGGCCGAAGTAGAGGATCATCGGGCGGTGCTGGGCGAGCCCGCCGGCGATGGTGCTGGTGTGCCACTCATCGGGGGGCACACCACTGTCGATGTCCGAGAGCTTCACGCCCGGCCCACCGGCTATGGGCTGGCTGAGGGGGGGGACGTGAGCCCCGACGGCGACCTCCGGTGACCGGTCGACGACCGTGATGACAGCGGCCCCCGAATCCGCTCCCCCACCGGGGAGCGTGGCGTGCACGACCAGGCGATACTCCCCGACCTGGAGGAAGCGGGCGGCTCCCACGTAGACCGGGATGCGGCCGTACTGGGGTCCGATGTCCTCCAGGGGCCCCCGCTCGAAGACGCCCCGGGCGCCTTGAATCTCGAAGGACGTCGTCGTGGCCCCGTTGACCGGCTTCTGATCCTTGTCGATCAGGGCAACGGACAGCCGGTTCACGCCCACCACATAGGCCGTGTTCTGGGGGATGACCTGTAGCGCCGCCGAGGCAGGCGTTGGTCCACCGGAGCTGGAGCCGCAGGCAGCCGCCAGCAGCGCGGGAATCAGTGCCGAAACGCCGCTCCGTGGCCAGTTCATCCCCGCATTGTGCCCAGGCCAGGCCACCGCCCGGCGTCGAGCGCAAAACGCGCGTTTCTGCTAAATGTGTTGTCAGTGAGGTGCGACCAGCTAAAGTTAGTCCCTTGGTGGTGGTTTCTTCTGTGACGAGCGCTCGCGAGGTGGATCTGGAGAGATCGATCGGTCGGGCCCTGTTGCGCATGATCGAGTTGGGCAGACAGGATGCCGAGGTCTCCGACGACGTCGAGCGTTCCGCCCAGCTCCTCGCCGAGGAGGGCTGCCGCCTCCTGCCCGATCTTCAGTGCCGGATCAGCATCATCCCGCCGGGACGACCTGACACCGCGCGCATGCTGGCGGTGGCCGGTGCCGGGGCGACGGACCTTCGGGGCACGGAGTGGCCGATCGCCCTGACCCCGACCCGCTGGACGATGGAGGGGCGCGGCGCGGCGGAGCGGCTGGTGGGTCCGGACGCCCCCGCCGCCCTGCTGGAGATGATGCCGGGGCCCCGGACCACGGTGAGGGCGGTGCCGCTGCAGGGGTCGGGGCCACTGGCGGACGAGCGGGCCACGCTTGGCGCCTTCGTCGTGCTCCGCCCCGGTGACCGGCCGTTCACCGACGGAGAGCGCCGGATCATCGACGCCTACGCCGGCCTGGTCTCCGTGGCGCTGGTCCGTGCGGAGCTGCGCCAGGAGACCATCGAGCAGGCCCGCAGACTGGAGATCGGCGTGGAGGTCGCTGTGGACCTTGCGCTCTCGCCGGAGCCCACGGACGTCGTTCGCCGGCTCCTCGAGCGGGCCACCGATGCCTTGGATGCCGATCGTGCCGCCCTGGTCCGTGTGGACGGCGGCATGGCCATAACAGAGGGGGCCCATGATGTCGACGGCCGGCCTGCTCTCCAGGGTGTCGAGGCTCCAGTGGAGCGGCACCCGATGGCCCTGGAGGCTCTCCAGACCCGACGCCCCGTCCTGGGCGGCGCTGCCGGCACACGTGACGTTCCCGGCGAGCTGCGCGAGGCTCATCTGGACGTCAAGCACACGGCCCTGCTTCCCCTCCTCTTTGCCGGTGAGATGGTGGGATTCCTCAGCGTTTATCGGCGGCGCGATCCCCCCTTTCACGAGGGCGATGTCAAGACGCTGCAGATCATCGGCAATGTGGCCGTGCTGGCCCTGCGCAACGCCCGTCTCTACGCCGACGCGCAGGCAGCGGCAGAGGGTATGAGCTCGTTCGTCGACCTGGTCGTCCATGAGCTGAGGTCGCCGCTGACGGTCATCGCCGGGTACATTGACATGATGCAGCGGCGTAGCCCGGACGGTCAGGATCGCTGGGACAAGCCACTGGAAACGGTGGCCACCAAGATCGCCGAGATGCAGGCTCTGGTCAACGAGCTGATCCTCTCCGCGCGCCTGGCCAGTGGCACCATGGCCCCGCCCAGCACCGTGGTGGACATTCGGGATCGGGTCGAGAGTGCCCTCCGGCGTGCCGAGGCGCGAAGCCGCATGGTGGAGGCCGAGCTCCTGGCCGATCTGCCGCCGGAGCCCGTCATGGTCACCTGTGAACCCAGCAACGTCGATCACATACTCGACAACCTCATCAACAACGCACTGAGCTACGGGGGGTTCCGGCCACGAATCTGCGTCAGCGTCGACCCCCCTCCCCTCGGGCCGCGGGTGATGGTGTCCGACGATGGTCCGGGGATCAGCGCCGATCTTCACGAGCGGATCTTTGAGCGGTTTTTCCGAGTGAATCCGCTGCCAGGCCAGCCCGGAAGTGGATTGGGGCTGCACATCAGCCGCCAGCTGGCGGCTCAGAGCCGCGGCTCCCTCGAGGTCGACCACAGTGAGCCGGGAAAGGGCAGCCGGTTCGTGCTCAGGCTTCCGGCGGCTGGGGCGCGAGCATCCGCATCCTGAGGATATCTGCGATCGAGTGAATCCCGCGCTGCGATCCGCCGTCCGCGGAGTGGGTTCGGTGGCCTCAGAATCCGGTGGCGAGGCGGAGGGCGGCACGGACCGCCTCACGGTAGGCGGGGTGCTCCGGTGTCTCCTCGAGAAGTGTGCCCAGAAGGCGCGGTAGCTCCGGGATTCGGTAGGGGACGGCGTGTGAGGCCGCAACGCCGCCGTCGATGTGGACCAGGGTCTGAATGCTCGGACCCGCTCGCATGATCGAGATCGTTGCCCGATGGGCGTCCGTGGTGGCGAAGAGCCGGACGCCATCAAGCTCCCCGCTCCGATCGAGGTGAGCGGCCGGATTGGAGGATACGGCGACATCGGGTACGGTGCCGTCGACGTGGGCGAGTCGCGATCTGAGCCAGCCTGCCATCAGCCAACCAAGCATGGACGGTCGGGTGCCGGCGGTCTCCACCTCTATGCGGCCGATGCGCCGGGCGAACTGCCGAACCTGCATGTCGTCGAACGCCTGCGCGATGTGCTGCCGCCATCGCCGGCCATGCGCCCAGGCGAGGTCGGCGATGGGGAGCACCGGGTTGCGTTCGAGCTCCTCGGCCAGAGCGGTCAGGGTGAGGAGCGGATCGTCATAGGC
>JBHELP010000216.1:0-20725 GCA_046263035.1 Candidatus Dormibacteria bacterium
GTACTGGGGCAGGCTGGTCCGCAGGGTCTCGAAGACGATGGTGTGGATGTGCCCTGGCGCAAACAGGAAGACGTGCACGTGCACGTCCAGGCCGGCGCTGGCCTGGACCCCGTAGATCGCCTGCCAGCCGGCCACGCCCTGCACGGCGATGCGGGTCTCGTCGACGATGTTGACCGATTTCAGCTCGGCGTCTATGAGGTCCTTCTGGCCTGTTGGATCCGGGGGAGAGGGGTAGGGGATCACGCGCACCGACGCGGAGGTCTGGGGATCCGGGCCCACGCGCAGCTGCATACCCGGATCGGCGGTAGGCAGGCGATGCCAGGATGCCGGATACGCGATCGAGAAGCCCGCCTGGACATCCTCCACCCTCGTGAACGGGGCGGGGGTGCCGGATGGCACCGGGGTGACCGCGGTCGACGATGCACCTCCACATCCCGTCAGGAGCCCGGCAAGGCCGAGCGCCAAGAACCGCCCCAGAAACCGTTGGGGCGCCCTCACGCGGGCGCCCCATTCGGCTGGTCGTTCACCGACGTTGTGGTGAGGATCTAGAACAGGTGGGGAATCAGCGCAACCTTGCTGACGATGCTCGAGAGGTGACCCTCGATGGCGCCCGCCAGGTTCCTGATGGTTCCGGCATCCCCCTTGATGGTGGAGGCCGCCGTGATCGCGGCCGAGGCCTGGCCGGTGGCCACGCCGGCGAGGTTGTTGTCGGCGATGAGGCCCAAGTCCACGCCCCTTGCGGACGCATTGGCGGCAATCAGCCCGGTCTCGATGTGGGCCAGCTTGCCCTCGATGCTGGTGAGGTTGTTGTCGGCGGTCACCAGACCGCCCCGGGCGCCCTCGAGCCCGGCGTTGATCTGATCGAGCTGTCCGTGAATGGGGGCGGCGTCCGACTCGATCGTGACCAGGGTGCCGGTGATGCTGGAGACCAATCCGGGAAGGCTCGTCGCGCTTCGGTTGACCGCCTGCGCTCCGCGCTGAATCTGTCCGACACTGTCATTGATCCGGTCCAGCGCATTGGAGATGAAGATGAGGAAGAGGATGAGGGCGATGAGCAGCGCCGCGCCCTCGACGTAGCCGATCTTGTGAAGCCGGTCGAGCTTGCGGTCGGTGGCTGGTGTTATCGACATCAGGGGAGCTTCCTATCGATTGATGTTGCGTCGGCGAGTATCCGTGGCACCACGTTGCCCGCCAGGTAGTTCAGGTCTCCGATACCGGCCTGGAGAAGCGACAGCGCCTGGGCCAATTGCCCGGTGGCCCTGGTCAGACCCCCGCCTGGACCTCTATCCCTGATATTTGCGGCCTGCACGTTGATGATCTCCACATGCGGCGCGATGTTGCCGTTGACCATGCTGTCGATGCCCGCCGCGTGACTGTTGATGCTGCCGGTCGCCGAGTCGATGGTCCCGACAGTGCCCTGGATGACGCCCACCGTCCCGAGAATGGTGGCCGCCTGGCCGCTCAGGGGGTCCGCCGCGGTGCGGATGTCCTTGGCGACGGCATCCACGCTGGTTAGGATCCTGATGTCGTCGGTGTGCGTCTTGATCGACGACACCGAGTTGACGATGGGGGTGACGTTGCCCTGGATCTTGCTCTCGAGCACCAGAACCTCGATGAGCATGAAGGCCGCGGTCACAATGACCGCCGCCCCGGCCACCAGGGGCATCGTCCAGTATGCGCGGAGCAGGGGCACCGCGCGAGCGGCATTACGGTCGGCTGCTCGTGATGCGGTCGCCATCAGCAGGCCCTCCCGGCGGCGAGAAGCCCGAGGACGCCGATCTTGTTACAGGCCGCCAGCAGGCTCTGCGAGGTGCTGCTCAAGGCGGACGAGGCCGCGTTGAGGTCACCCACGATGGGCCCGAGCAAACTGTTGAGCTGGGGCACCTGTCCGGTCTGGAGCAGGGCCACCTTGGGCACTGCCGCGGCAGCGTTGTTGGCGACGCTGCGGGCATGCCTGTCGGCGTCCTGCAGGCGGCTCTCCGTGATGTTGTTGATGTTGTTCACCGAGGTCACCTTCGGGTCGGCCTGGGTCAGGGTCGCCTGAACCTGGCTGAGGATGGGGTTGAGCTGGTCGGCCTGCCCGTGGAGCGGCTGTAGGGCCGCCTCGATGTCGACCAGCCGGCTGTTGACGGTGTGCACCTGGAAGGTCAGCGGATCCGTATGGCCTCGGACCGAGGTCAGTGACTGGTCCGTCGACTCCAGCCGGTCGTTGGCGGACAACAGAGCGTTGCCCGTCAGACCGACGAAGATGAGCACAGCAGCCGTCAGGACCCAGAAGGCCGCGATGGAAGCTGCGGTCAGGAAGCCTCGGGTCATGGTATACGCGCGTTGATGGCGGAGGCGTCCTGCGCAATCTTGTCAGCGGTGACATGGATTGCTCCGGTGTCGGCCCGAACCTGGCCCACCAGGCCGAGGGCTGTGACCAGCTTGCTGTTGATGTCGCCGACACGCCCATTGATGGAGATGACGGAGTTGTCGATCGACACCGCAGAGGCGTCGATGGTCCCGGCCGTCCCCTGGATCTGACCCGCCGTGGCGTCGATCTGACCGGCGGTGTTGTTGATGGAGGTCGCCAGGCCGGAGATCCCGGAGGCGGTTCCGATGGTGGTGCTCAGCTGCCCGGTGAGCGGCTGGGCGTCGTCGAGGATCTTCTTGGCCACGTCGTTGGTCTTGGTCAACTCCAGCACCGCTGCGGTGCTTTCGTTGATCGTGCCACCGAGCTTCTTGATGTCCGCCGCCTTGTCGTTGATGCTGTTGGCCGCGATGAGGACGCGGGCCAGCAGAAACACGACGGCGACGATGCACACAATGGTGCCAAGGAGACCGAAAAGCCACGTCGTGTACGTGTTCGGACTCAGCGAATACGGGCGGTACTGCATACTCTCTCCTGCCTGTTTGCCGGGCTGAATTCTGCCTGCGGGTGTTGTATGAACTGCTTGATGGGAAAGCCTGTCTCAGTAGCTGTCGTCGTGCTTCCTATCGGTAACTCCCAACCTGGCCCTCGGCCACCCGGTCGAAGATCAGGCGCGAGACCGAGATGTGCTGTTCGATGTCGCCGACAACACGGGCCAACTCGGTGAGCCCATCGTTTATAGCCGTCAGGGTCGGAGGCACGGGGTCGGTGTCCTCCGCCACCTTTGCGAGGCTGTCGGCGATGGCTCCGACCTGGCTGCGGCGCCGTCCGCCCACGGCGGCAACGGTCGCATTGACGATGGTCAGCGAGACGACGACCGCAAGGGCGATCACCGCGAAGATGGCCCCGGAAGCCCATCCCAGCTTGCCGGCATCGATGCTCAGAAGGACGGTGTTCATCGCCGTGCGCCTCCGGTGGGAAGGGGCCGCTTGAGGACTGTCTCGAGGTCGCCACCATGGCGCTCGACGGTCCTGGCAACCTCAAGGATTTCACGAATCAGCTGCAGCGTCTCAGCCAGCTGGGGGACCGGGGATGTGTTCTCACGTATGGCGGCCGCGGCCTCCACCCCGACGCTGCCGTGCTTGCGGATATTGAGGCAGGAGGCGACCAGCTTGGCCAGCAGGAAAACCGCCAGCGGAACCAGGATCACCACCACGAAGATGAGATAGATGAGCCAGAAATTCAGGAATCCGTCGGTCGGCGTGAAGGCGACGGTGCTCATTGCTGTGCCTGCGCTGCCGAGACGACGTGACCGTCGATGGCCTTGAGGCCGTCGCGGATGGAACGCAGCTGCTGATTCAGCTGGGGAACGTTGCCAGGAATTTGACCGGTCTCCCTGTCGATGGCCCGGAGGCCCCAACCGATCTTGGCGAGGTCGCAGTCCTCACCCGCCACGTGCTCGTTGAGGACGGCCGTGATCCGGATGACATAGACGGCGACGATGACCATGAAGGTGGTGAAGGCGAGACATCCTCCGAACAGCAGAAGCCACGCCGCGGTGGGTGTGTCCGAGGCCTGCATCAGACCTTCCCCGCCCGCGAGGGGTCGCCACCCGCACCGAGCGGGCTAACGCACGCCGGGCAGTGATGGCAGGTCGCGGCGTGACTGGCGATGGAGCTCGCCTTGTCATTGGTGCGATATGCCGACTCCCGAATCTGGCCGACGAGGCCGTTGACCCGGCCCAGAAGCCAGAGCTGCACGGTGTTGTTGGCGATGCGCGTACCCGTGGTCCAGATCGTGTGCACGTTCTGGCCGATGGCGCGGCCGATGACGAGAATGTTCTGGAGAAGGCCGGCGGCCACGATACAGACGACAAACATCACCGCCACGGAAATCCACCATAAGGTGAATATCTCCGTATCCGAAACGGCCAACGCGTGGGTCATCGTGTCCTCCTAGAACCTGGGCCGGCGGCCGCCCTGGTGAGCACCGCGCCGGCATCTTCTTCAATAGTGGTGACGGATCGAACGAGCTCCTCGCCGAGGTTGGCCGTCTTCTCGAGGGCAAAGAGGGGCTTGGTGTTTGCCTCGATCCTGTTGGCGATGCCGATGATCTCGTCGGCCAACTCGTCGATGTTGAGGGCGCTTCTGGTGATGCCCCAGATCAGCCAGACCACGACGATGATCGCGATGGCCGCCAGAAGGACACCTATGATCCAATAGTTGAAGAGTTGGACATCATCCAACCCCAGAACCGAAACTCCCATCTACGACCTCCCTACCCTCCGATTTTTACGTGGAGGGGATGCTAGCAGAACCACCGGACAAATGTGTGCGTCAAGCATATAGCTGCGTCGGGGAGTTGTCCAGAGTCTTGTCAGCCGTGGATGCCCAGGGCAAAGTCCGGTTCCCCGCGCTTGGACATGAGGCCCATGAACCTCTGCATCTCCGTTTGGGAGAACGTTTCCTGGCGGCGCTCGAAGGCCTCGAAGGCCAGCTGCTCACTCTCCCACTGATCGAGGACCAGGTAGTGGGTCTCCTCGCTGAGGTCCTGTAGAAGCATGCGCCGACCGTAGCCGGGCTCGGCCTGCAGGTCGATGGTGAAGCGTTCCTGCATCTCCATGTACTGATCCATGGACACCCGCTTGATCCAGTTCTCGGCAATCATGTAGAAGGGCAGCTGGCCCGGCTCGCGGGCCGCCACCGGGGTGAGCGGGGGGTTGGCGGGCCCCCCCACCGCGACCTCCCGAGCACCGATCACCCGGGGCTCCTCCACCAGCCCCGCCACCGATGAGAGGGTGCGAAGGGTGATCGCCGCCGTCTCCAGGGAGCGCTGATCGCTCCAGCCGTCTATCAGCCAGAACCGATCCGAGCGGCGCTGGCTGCGCAGCACCAGCCGCCCGGTGAAGCCGAGCGCTTCGGTCAGGGCTCCCTCCTGGTCCGAGACCGATTCCAGGTAGGGGTCGAGCTTGCTGAGGTCGACGGTCTGAATGGCCACCCCCCAGTAGCGCGGGCCGGCCCCGTCCGCCGTTCCCCCCGACCAGTCGACCGAGGACCCGAGACCCTCGGTCACCGCGCCTTCCTGATCGCGCCGGCGGCCTGATCCGGCGACATCCCGCGGCGGGAGGGACGGTCGCTGTCGATGCGCCTTAGCAGCTCCCCCACGGCGGCGAGATCGTTGAGGTTTCGGGCGGGAAGCAGGTCGTCGACGAAGGGCAGCGCGGCCTGCATGCCCAGAGGCACCGGCCTGGAGACCGAGCCCCCGAGCGCGGGGTTGAGCCAGATCAGGCGATGGCAGCGGCGCTGCAGGCGCGACATGGACTCCCGGACCATGTGGGGATCGCCCCGATCCCAGCCGTCGCTGAGAATGATGACAACGGCACCGCGGGTGAGCACCCGACGGGCCCACTGGCGGTTGAAGATGCCCAGAGCCGCGCCGATCTTGGTGCCCCCGGCCCAGTCCTCCACCGCTTCCGAGATCCGCTGCAGCGCCTGGTCCGGATCACGCCCGCGCAGCTCGCGCGTCACCCGACTCAACCGGGTCCCGAAAACGAAGGCCTCGACGCGACCGTGACCGGCTCGCATGGTGTGGACCAGCTGCAGCACGGGCCGCGTGTAACGGTCCATCGAGCCGCTGACGTCGGCAAGGATGATCAGCGGTCGCTTCACGGTCTTGGGGTGCATGCGCTCCAGGTCGAGAAGGACGCAGCCGTTGCCGATGTTTCGCCGGTAGCTCCGCAGCCAGTCGATGTGCCGGCCCTTCACCGCCCGGACGAGCCGTCGCGAGCGCCGCTGGGCAACCTCCCATTCCATCTGGGCCAGCAGGCGGCGGCACGCCCGCAACTCCTCAGGGGTGAGAGCGCCGAAGTCCTTCTGCCGGAGGATCTCATCCGGGCTCCAGCTCAGCACACCCGCGCCCTGGCCCTGCCCCTGGGGCGCATCCGGCTGCTCGGCGGGTCGTGTCTGCCCCTCTCGCGACGGCTGGTCGCGGCTCTCGCCGGTCTGGATGCGTGAAGCCGGGTAGCTCCCGGACTCTCCGGGGGTGTCCATCTGGACCTGGGGCACATCGTCCCGAGGCGGCTCCCCGGCACCGTCGCCACTGACTCCGGGCCTGCCCCAGAATTCGATGAAGGCGGCGTCGAAGGCGGCGAGGTCCTCCCAGCGATCGACAAGGAGACACCGCGAGGCTTCGTAGAAGTCGCCGGCGCTGCGCATGTCGATCCAGGGGATGACCCGGAACAGGTCGAGCATCCGTCCCTGGCTCGCCGGCAGCCCGCGCGACCTGAGGTGCGCCCCGAACCGGAGAAGGGCGGCCACCATCGCCTCTGGTGACGGGGAGGAAGGCGGCAGCTCGACCATGGCCCTACTGACCAGCCCGATCGAGCAGATCGGGCAATTCCTCGTCGACCCGCTCGAGATCCTCCTGCATCTTGACGACGACACCCAGCGTGTCGCGGGCCATGTCGAGATCGAGCTGGTCGCGTCCCAGCATGAGCAGCGCCGACGTCCAGTCGAGCGTCTCGGCGATTCCCGGAACCTTCTGAAGGTCCATGTGGCGCAGGTCCTGCACGGCGGCGCACACCTGGTAGGCGAGACGCTCCGGGACGCCGGGTAGCTTGACCCGGACAATGCTCATCTCCTTGTGGATGGTCGGATAGGCGATCCAGTGGTAGATGCAGCGCCGCTTGAGGGCATCGTGGATCTCGCGCGTCCGGTTGGAGGTCAGCACCACGATGGGGGGGCTCTCGGCACGCATGGTGCCCATCTCCGGAATGGTCACCTGGTAGTCGGAGAGCAGCTCCAGCAGGAAGGCCTCGAACTCCTCGTCGGCGCGATCGATCTCATCGATGAGCAGGACCGTGGGCGTGTCGCCAACGGCCTCGATGGCCTGCATCAGCGGACGGCGGATCAGGTACTCGGGGCTGAAGATGTCCTTGAACGCGTCCGATCCCGTCCCCGTGGACTGCTCCAGGGACCGTATCCTGAGCATCTGCTTGGGGTAGTTCCATTCGTAGACGGCCTGGCGAACGTCGATTCCCTCATAGCACTGAAGCCGGATGAGGCGGCTCCCCAGCGCTCGCGAGAGGACCTTGGCTATCTCGGTCTTGCCCACCCCGGCCTCGCCCTCGACGAGGATCGGCTTGGGCAGACCGCACGAGAGGAAGATGGCCATGGCGAGGTTGCGATCGAGAACGTAGCCGTGTTCCAGCAGGGTCTCGCTCACGGCCTCGGCGCTGGCAAAGGGGGCGCCCGGGCGCAGGCTCGTGGCGTCCTGGGGAAGGTCCTGCGCAGTCATGCCGGAACCGGCTCGGCGGCGATCTCGGCCAGCCACTGGTGGACGGTGGTCACCACCATGCGCTCCGCCTCGGGCAGCGCCGCCGCCACCGGAGCGCTGAGCTCGGATATGCAGTCGTCAACACGCAGCGGCTCGCAGCCAAGCACCCGTGCCCGCGGCGGCATGCAACCCATGGCCTGAGCCAGGAAGAACGAGCGGCTTGGATCCGTCTCATGGGTGTTGGTCTGGAAGCCCGCCCGCTGAGCGTCGCTGAGAGCGGAGACCTGGGCCGCGCGGGGCTCGAGCAGTACCAGGGTTCCGGGCGGCTTGTTGCGAACGACCACATCAAGGACGATAACGCCCTGATAGCCGTTGAGCATCTCCTGAACGAGAGTGAGTCCCGCCATCCCCGACTCCATGATGGTGACCGAGTCGGGGAGGCCGGCCTCGGCAAGCCGGCCGGCGAGGATGATGCCGAAGCCGTCGTCGCCGCGGAGAACGTTGCCCGCGCCGGAGATCAGTATGCGCGGCTCGCCGGCGTCCATCCGCAGGTTCACCGCTGCACCTAGCCGGTGACCGGGGCCGCGGGCCCGGGCGCCTCCGGCACCACGCCCTTGTTGAAAGCCACCTCAATCATGCCGTCTCGCTCACGAACAGGGTAGCGGATCAGACGGCGCTGGTCCGGGGGCTCGCCACTGAAGCCCGTGGTGAGATCGTAGACGCAGCCGATATGCCAGGGGCAGGCCAGGCGCCGCCCATCGATGACCCGGCCCATGTGCAGAGCCAGCGGTCCGTTGCCACAGCCATTCCGATAGGCGTGCAGGTTGCCGTCGAGCCTGGCCAGCAGAAGCGCTCCCTCGTCGGGTGCCTCAACCGCGCCCGGTGAGATGTCACCGGAGTCGCACACGGGCAGCCACTCATGGGGTTCGTCCTCGGCCACGGCGGTCTTGACCGGGGCCATCGGTACGGGCGTGGTGCGGATCGACGGACCGGTCGATCCCACGGCGACGTTGTCGTTCAGCCCTATCGCGGAGGGCCGCGGGGGTGCGGGCATGGCGCCCATTGCCGCATTGAGCGGGATGAGACCCGGTTGCGAGGCACCGCCGCCGGCGGCCGCCGCCGGCGCGGGACCGGTGGTGGCCGCTCCACCCACCGCGGAACTGGCGTCGCCGGCGGTCGTATCGGCCTCGGGCCGAAGCTCATACAGGTCCAGGGCGGCACCGATGACGGGATCGTCACAGGCATGGACAAGGAGATCGTGATGACCGAGAAGCCCGGCGAGCCGGGTCAGGGCCTCGCGGTGAAGGTGGTCGATGGCGTCAAGCAACTCGTTGACCCTGGCCCCGACCTCAGGATCGGCATGGCCGTTGAGCCCGTCGATGAGCTCCCCCACGCGCTCCCCCAAGGCGGCGATCTCCGCTCCGACGTCGCTCTCGACCGGGGGAGGCGGTGGCGCAGGAGCGCCGAGAACGTTGAGGGGGGTGAAACCCGATCGTCCCGCTGAGCCCCCCGGCCCCTCGGACACGGTGCTCACCCAGCGGGGGCGTGCTGGTGCTGGTGCTTCCCCATCTTTGACGGGCACCCCGCCGGATCGGCGTCCGGACCGTGACAGAAGATGCAATCCGGACCACATTCACCATGCCCGGCATGGGTGAGCTCGTCAAACTCCTCAGCGAAGCTGCGCTTGCCGTGGCCCATGCCGAGGTCGGTGAGCGAGTACGAGCCCTCGGCGACCTCCTTGATGTAGCCCTCGGCGGCCATCCTGGTAAGCGTAGCCCCGACATTTGCCGCATTGCCGCCAAGGAAGCTCTCCAGCTGCGGTGCATTGGGCGCCGAGGCGATCCCCTCTCCCATCATCCAGTACATCACCTGAAGGATCTCGTCTCGCCAGCTGAGATAGTCGAGCTGCGGCGTTCCGTTCTGGCTGCTCACGATTGTATCCCCAGCCTCCTATGTACTAGGCGGCCGCCGCCAGGCCGGCACCGGTCGCCTCACTCTCAAGATAGCTTATCAGCAGCGGGAGGTTTTCCTGGACCGCGGGACTGTAGCCGTCGCCCCACTCCTCTGAGACCGGCTCCACCTCGATGAGGACGACCTCCCTGGGAAGAGCGTTGAACCGGGCGCAGATGATCACCAGATTCTCCAGGCTGATGACCCCCGTGACGGCCTCACTGACCCGGGCCTGCACGTCGGGGTCGGGGGGCAACTCGCCCGCGTCCCAGAACCGACGGACCACGGCACCGGGCTCGCGTCCCCTCTCGACGGCCCCAAAGAAGACCACACGGTCATAGGGCGGATCGGCTCCCTGAAGCTTGAAGACGGCATCCACCGGCCCGAAGCTCCAGTCGTCGATCTCCACGCCGGCCGGCCACCTCCGCTCGCGGAACTCGGCCGCCAGCCGATTGCCGATCGACCAGTCATGAAGAAAGGGATAGCCGACCCCGGCGATCAGGATGCGACGTCGCATCCCTCGCGCCGAGGCCGGCATATCACCTGCGCTCACCCTTCTACTCGTCGAGGGCGCAGTAGCAGGTGTTGACCTCACGGTTGACCACGAGGTTGTTGTTCTGGTCGTAGATGTGGGTGGTGCAGGGCATGCAGGGGTCGAACGAGCGGATGGCCCTCAGCAGATCGATGCCCTTGTAGTCCTCGGGCTTCTCGAAGTTCTCGAGGATGGGAGTGTTCATGACCGCCTCCTCGTAGGCGCCCGGGTTGCCCCATGGGTCCTGAGGAGAAGCGTTCCAGGTCGACGGTGTGAGGATCTGATAGTTCTGGATCACACCCTTGTCGATGGTCAGGTGGTGGCTCAGGAAGCCGCGACCGGCGCCCCAGAAGCCAACACCGACACGCTCGTCCTTGGGGATCTCGTAATTGGTGAAGACGTCGGTCTCACCCTCCTTGATCAGCTCCCAGGCCTTGAGCAGGTTGAGGTACGCCACCGTGCAGTTGAAAGCGCCGGCATAGCCGCGGGCACGATTGCGCTCCAGGGCGCCCCAGACCTTGGGAATCTCCCACTCCAGGTCCATGGCCGGCAACTCGCCGGCGGGAAGGTGGAACTTGAGGCTGTGACCCGTTGCCTCCAGGAACTCATTGGGGCGGATCTTCGCCGCCGCGGCAGTGGTCCACATCCGGGAGTAGGCGCCGGTCTCCATGGTCAGACGGTCCCACCGGGGAGCGGTGTCCCAGGTGTAGCGGTCCTTCCAGTTGGTCGGACCGGGCTTGGCAACGGTGTCCTTGTTCCACAGGTGCCATGGGCTGAGCGGCCCGCCGGAGGGGTCCGTCTTGTAGCGGTACTTGGTCCCCTGGGCGTCGGCCGAGAGGTGCTCGAAGTTCTGGCCGTAGCTGTCGTTGGTCCATTCCTCATAGAAGGAATGGGTGACGAACTCCTCGAGGCCGATGTTGAGCGCCTTGAGGTTGGTGGTCACCAACTCTCCGTCTACCACCACGCCGGGTGTCGCGAAGCGGCCGTCGCCCCAGACATCGCAGTTCTCGTAGGTGGCATCGTAGAGGTCGGGGTCGTCCCAGACGCCGGTGTCGATGAGGTTGGCGGGCCGGGCACCGAGGTTGCGGTACTCGGGGTTGGTGTCGATGAAGAAGTCGAAGAGGTCGTCGACGATCCTCGCCATCTTCTTCGCGTAGTCGATGAACGTGCCCAAACGGACGAAGTACTCCTGGAGCGCGGTCCGGGTCACCGTGGTGGTCATTCCACCGGGGACGACAGTCTGCGGGTGGGGGTACTTGCCACCGAGGAAGACGTACATCTCCCGACCCAGCCGGGTCTTCTCGAGCCCCTCCAGGTAGAGGGCGCCGGTCAGGGGGTTGAGGTCGACCATGAGGTCACCGATGGTCTTGTAGCCGTGCACGTCGCCGTACTTAGAGGGGGTCCTCACGGCCCGCTCCCAGATCTCCGGGTTGGTGGCGCGGACGGCGGACTCACAGTAGTCCGGCCCGGCCAGCAGGAACACGTGGATGGGATGGTCGTACAGGTACTCCGCCGCCAGCAGCAGGTTGCGCACGACGGTGCCCAAGGGCGGAGGGGTGACACCGAACGCCATGTCCAGGGCATATGCCGAGGTCACCGCGTGGACACCACCACACACCCCGCAAGCACGGCTGGAGATGAAGATGGCGTCACGAGGGTCACGCCCCTTGAGGATGATCTCGTAACCACGGAACAGCGTGGCCATGCTTCTCGTCTCGAGGACCTTGCGCTCCTGGAGGTCGGCGACGCTGTGGAAGGCAAGCGCCCCCGCCACCCGGGTCACCGGGTCGACGTTGAACTCCTTGACGTTGCTGTTGCGGGCCAGCAGCTGGTTGACCTTCTCGTGGTCCAGGACCGGAGGAGCGTCGGGCATCAGGGTGGCGACCGGCGTGTTGGCCGTCCTGAAGGCGCTCTCCCAACCCTGCCGGAGGGTGGCTTTTCCGGTCGAGTCGAAGTCGACCGGCAGATTCTTGAAACACATGGCTTGGCGATACTCCTTTGCGCTATTGGCTCTCTATTGCTCTATCGGCTTCTGTCTACTGGTCGTGCGGACCCGACCGGTCGCGCATGACCTTCTTCCGGGCGCTGCGCGATCCCGGCTTCTCGGAACCGTGGAACTGCCACTTCTCGTAGAAGTAGTGGGTCACCTTGTCAACGGTGCCCGGCGGCTTGTCGGTGAAGGTCCAGCCGCTGGACACCTCTCCCTTGCGATCCGCCTGAAGCGTGCGGTTGAGGTTGGCGTTGCTCATCGCCCGCAGCCTGCGGATGCCGCTCCCGGTGAGACGCATGGTGTTGCTGGAGACGACGGATCCGGGAGCGGTCTTGTAGAAGGGCGAGAACTTGTCCGGGAAGCCCGGCATGGTGCAGCCGATGCAGGGACCGCCGGTGTTCATGCAGCCGCCGACACCGTTGATGGCCCCGCGCTCGGTGATGTTGCACTGAACCACAGGGCCCCAGCAGCCCACCTCGACCAGGCACTCCTTGTCGCCGTAGGTCTTGGCGAAGACGCCCTCCTCGTAGTAGCCGGCACGCACGCAGTGGCGGTGAACGGTCTCATCGAAGAGCCACGCCGGGCGGCCCAGCTCGTCGAACTCCGGAAGGGGCCCCATGCCCTGGAGGAAGAGAACCACGCCGGCGACAGTTTCCATGAAGTTGTCACCGACGGGTGAGCAGCCCGGGATGTTGACAACCGGGAGGCCGAAGGCACTGCGGTAGTCACGTCCCAGGAAGTCCTGGAGCGACATGGCGCCGGTCACGTTTCCGTAGGCGGCCGGGATGCCGCCCCAGGTGGCGCAGGTGCCGATGGCGATGGAGGCGGCGGCTCCGGGAGCCAGTGCCTTGACCCAGTCCATGGTTCGGATGGGCTGACGGACGCCATCCACCATCCGGGAGTCCTCGGACTCCATGGAGCCGGCGCCGAGGGCCACCCAGTACCCGTCCCCTGTGAGTGTCTCGTCGCAGGCCGAGCCCTCGAGGATGATGACGTAGGGGCCGTCCAGCTCACCTCTGAGGGCGCGCCGGTAATTGTCGACGAAGTGCGCCCCGGACTCGATGGCGAGGACGGGGTGATGAAGGATCAGCTTGGGAAGCCCCGGCACCTGGCCGAGGAGAAGCTTCTCCACAGGGGGATTCGTCGCCGCGGTGGCGGCGATGGAGCAACCGTCGCAGCTCATGCCGGCGAACCAGAAGGCATACACCTTGTCCAGCGGTCGCTTCAGCGGCGCCATCCATGGCTTGTTCTTCACGCTGCTGGCCGGCGACCCGATGAATGATGCCGATGTCATTGTGACCTCCACTCTTTCCCATGTGTACGACCACCGATCTCTTTTGGATCGGGAGCCGCCGCGTGGGCTTTTACTACTGTTGTGTACATCTCGAGCGATGGAACGTCCATCGCACCGTTCTGAAGCGTCTGATAACGGCCGAGGAATGCCTCCACCGACACCCGGTTCTCATCGAGCGTCCGTGCCCAGGCCCTGAGCCACTCCCGGCCCATGGGGGTGAGCTCGTAATGGCAGCGATCCGGCCCCACCTCGGAAACCTGCCAGCGGGACAGGACCTGGCCCTCCTTTTCCATGGCCCTGAGGACCCGATAAAGGCCCCCGGGGTCGCGGGGGAAGCCGAAGGCCTTGAGACGCTCCATGAGCTCGTACCCGTGAGCCGGCTGCTCCGCCAGCAGCAACAGCAGGCAGGGCCTCAGGAAGTTCTTCGGCTGGCCGCCGTCGCAACGACACTCGTTCGCGCCGATCTCCGGCTCGCACGATCCTCCGCCGCAGGACACTTCTTTGTCACCACTCCGGTCCCAGGCCATGGCGCCTGGAGCACCGCATCCCGGCTCCATCTGCTGGTCCGTGATGCTGTATGTACCATACATCTAGTCCGGACCCCCGGCAATTCTGAATACGAATTAGCCCTTCGAGAGGCTTCGAGAACCCCTCGAGAGGCGGCCCAACTCCTCCGCGATGGACTCGCAGGTCTCGCCCCATGCGGTGTCGGCCCGCAGGTGCTCGGGGGCCAGCTGAACGGCCCGCCTGAAGCCCAGGGTGGTGGAGCTCACATGGAGCGACCACGACACGCCGGTGTAGAGGAGACGGGCGTCGACATCCTCCGGGCGGAGCCCCTCCCGGCGAAGGGCCCGGCGGAACACCGCCTCCCCGGTGGGAAACCGGGAGTGGAGGGCATCCATCAGCGAATCGCGCTCGCCGGAGCCGCGAACTCCTCGAGAAGGGCTCTGGCCAGCGCCTGCGACGCCTCGACCCCCGGTGCGGTGGGATCGAAGTCGAGGGGGGCGGTGCAGCGCGACTCCGCATCCTGGAGCCTGGTGTCCCATGGCACGCTGCCCAGGGGCGTGAGCCCGTTCTCCTCACAGAACTCGGTCAGGGTTCCCAGGTCGTCGGGCCCGCGAACCTTGTTGAGGACCCCGAACTGCCGGGGAATCCCCAGCTCTGCGGCGAGGCCGGCGATCTGCCGGCCGGTGACCAGTGACTTGTAGAAGGGCTCGACGACAACCACCAGCACGTCGGCATGCTGAAGGGTGCCGCCGGAACGCGACAGATGCTCGGTCCCGGCCTCCATGTCCACCAGCACGACGTCACCGGGAGCCTCGACTATGGCCTCGAGGATGGCCTTCACGGCCGCGTGGGTCCCGCAGTTGCAGCCCCGTGCCGCATGCTCGATCCTCCCGGCGACGACCAGCCTCACCCCATCCGGCCCGACGAGGCCGAGCCGATCGATGATCTCCGACACGTCCACGCGCAACCGGTAGCCGCGCTCGCCGCCGGGCATGGTGACCAGCTGTAGGATGTCCGGGGGAAGCGCCGGGGCCTCCTCCGCCCGCGCCAGGTCGATTCCGACCGTCATGGCCAGGGTGGGCGCCGGGTCGGCGTCGAACGCGGTGACGCGGTGCCCCTGCCGACCGAACTCGCGTGCCATCGTGCCCACGATGGTGGTCTTGCCGGTGCCGCCCTTGCCCGCGATGGCTATCTTCATCCCGCATGTCCTCCTACCGACGATGATCGCACATCCCGCTCGGCGGCGCATCTCATCAGGGGACGACCACGGCGGGAGCGCCCTGATCGCTGATCCCGAAGCTTGAGCACCCCCGTCCATCGGAGGCGACGGTGCCCAGCTGGTCTCCGGGACGCCCGCCGTTCCAATAGAACACCAGACCGTTGTGGCGGACCTCCACCGAGGGGAGATCGGTGGCAGCGTCATCCTGACGCATCGTCCAGGCCCCGGCCGCGAAGGCGCGACTGCCGCGATGCAGAGCTCGTCCGTCCCAGTACGCCCAGAGCTGGATGTTGCCCACCCGATCGATGGCATGGCTGCCGACGCCGGCTCCGGCCCCCCGTTGAACGGTGACTGTCACCGAGAACGGCTGCCGGCCCGCGAGATCGGCACCGAAGCCACCACGGCTGAAGTACACGCCCACGTAATGGGCCGGCGCGCTGGTGACGAGATCGGGGACCGTGCCGGCAACGATGTTGACCGGGGTGATGTCATCGGGCAGCTTTCCGGTCTTCAGCGCCGGGCAGCGGGCGGACAGCTTGGTGAGGTCGAGAGCGGCCGCGCCCGGGCTTGGTGAGGGCTGCGGCGAGGCGGGACGACCGGGTGATGGCGACGCAGGCGTTGCCGCCGCCGGGGGACTCGCGGCTGGGGCCGGCGAGCCGGACGGGTTGGGCACCGCTCCGGGCAGAGGCCGCGGGGCGCCGCGGCCGTCCCAGACCAGGGAGCCTGCCGGCGGTATCCGGCCCGCGTAGGCACCGCCCTTCCAGACCCCGAACTCGAATTGAAGGGGCCTCGGGACAGCAGCCCGCGGCACCTGGATGAGCAGGGCGCCGGGTCGGAGGCCTACAGCGATCTGCTCCACAGGGACGGCCTGATCGGCCCGGGTCGCCGAAACCACCTGGAACCCCCTCGGGTCGCGGCGGGGCCGGAGCACCACATTCAACTCACCGGCGGCGAGACGGAGGTCGGTGAGGCCCTCGTCGGGCGACACCGGCCACGTGCCTCGGAAGATGAAGAGGTCGCCACCCGCGCGAGGCTGCACCTCGGTGGAGGCAAGCCGTATCCCATCGGGGCAGTCGGCACAGCCCGGGGTGCGCGCCTGAACCGGGATGACCGGGGCTGGATCGCCGGCCACGGCGGCCCTGTGGGCGCTGAAACCGAGCAGTGTCCCTCCCACCAGCAGGGTGATCGGCGCGAACACGAGACGAAGGTCCGGTCGGAGCCTCACGAGGATGAGGGCGACGCCCGCGGCCATGAGCGCCAGCCCGGCCACCATGCCGGGGATACCGGGATCCAAGCTCAGACGGATGGAGGCGGGAACGGCGTCGATGCCGACGTTCGGGGGGATGGTGCGGGCCATGCTCACCTGCGGCCCCGACGCCCCCGGACAGGCGCCCTGGACGGTCACGGTGCCGACCGGGTCGGCGGAGGAGGCCACCGGCACGCGCCCCTCTGCGATGCCACTGCCGTACGTGGGCGGCGCCGGTCCACTCAGCGAGGCCCGGGCACCGGCGAAGCTCAGCACCGTGTCGACGGGTGTGCCGCGCACCTCGTAGGACAGGCCCGTCATGGTGGTGGCCAGCAGCCTCATGAGGCCGGCGGAGCATTCGACCGTTCCCGCACCGTCGGTCTCGTCGTAGGGCCCCAGGGTGGTCCCGTCCCGGGCCGTCACCCCCCTGAGGTGGAGGACGACGTGATTTCCCGGCAGCGGTGCCGGGGCGGCGGCGGTGGTCACCCCGCCGCTGGGGACGGTGGGTGGCCGCGGTGCCTGCGGTCCCGGGCCGCCCACCCCGTAGCCGGCGAGAAGGCCCCCCACCGCCGCCGCCGGAGCAAGTGCCGCCAGCAGGGTTGAGGACCGGAAGGGAAGCCGGATCGGCCGGCGCTCGATCAAGCGCCGTCGGCCGGCGGTCCTGCCGCCTCCGGCCGCGGGCTTATCGCCGTCGGAGTCGCGGCCGGTTGGCCTCTCAACGCCGGAGGGCGGAGTCCGTTCGCGGCTGGCGGCCTCGGCGGGTACCGTCGACGCCATGGCGATCCCCGACGGCGTGGGGGCCGGAACACCGCTCGCCGGTATGGAGGCCGCGGGACCAGGGGCCACCCCCGCGGCCTCGGCAGGGGGCGTGGGGGCACGGGGAAGCCTCCGGCCGGGCGTGGTGGATGGCGGCGGGGGCGGCGGCGGGGGCGGCCCCTCCCTCTCGGGGATGACGGCGGCGGCGGCGACGGCCGGCACCTCCGTCGCCTCGGGCACCTGAGCCTCCGGCATGTCCCCCAGGCCGATGGACAGTTGCGGATACTCGGCGCCGAGATAGCGCATCGCCTCGCCGTCCCAGCCGCCGCTGACCGCCGCGTCGAGAACCTGGTCCCTGAAGACACGCTTCCAGACGCCCTCCGAAGCCAGATAGGCATCGACGCGAGCGTTGTACTCGGCACGCAGGCCTGGCAGAGTGGCAAGGATGCGCTCCTGGCGGGCGGCGACACTCTCGATCCGTTTCTCCACCGCCCACCGGTCCCAGCCGGCGGCATGACCCGCACCCGAGGTGAGCAACTCCACCACCAGCGCCACCAGAGCGGTGGTGCCCTCATCGAGGCGCCTGACCGCGGCGGCCCAACCCTCATCGTCCAGCTGCCGTCGCGCCGCCCGCATCGCCCTGTACGCCGCCAGGGTCGGGGCGCTGCGAGCCGCAGAACGCACTGCAGAATCGACCCGTCCAGCGACGTGGGACCCCTCCGCGGCTGCGACCTGCGGCTCCTGTCGAGAAGCCCCGCCGGCGTCAGCGAGCGCCGTGCCCGCCAGCGTCCGGGCTATGAAGGGGTAGCCGTCGCCACCCTTATCGCCGCCGTCCTCCCTGAGCCTCGCTGATAGTCTGCGGCCGGTCGAGCGGCCCAGCCTGTGCAGCCAGCCGGCCAGCTGGTCGTGGGAGAAGGCCCGCTCGGTCACCAACCAGCGCAACTCGGCCGCCAGGGTGCCCTGGGCGATGAGGTCCTCCACCGCACGGCTGACGGTTGCCTCGTCAGCCTCCCCGCGGCCGGATCGCGCCAGCGTGAAGAGGGTGAGGATCTGCCCCGCTGCAGGCGCGTCGCCGCTCGCGCGGCTGCTGGAGCGATCTGCCGCCGCCTCCGGTGACTCCGGCCGGCTGAGGTCGAGGACCTGCTTCAGCGCCGCGGAGAGCCGTCCTCGACGGGCCAACCCCATGAAGAGGTCGGCGAGAGCGGAGTCGCGGGCGCTTCCCCGTACCTCGGGATCCCGCCCCGAATCCGCCAGAGTGAAGACAGCCTTGACCGACGCGATACCGGAGGTGAACAACCTCGCATGCTCATCCAGCTCTGTTTGACGCTCCGGCCGGCCGCTCCTGGCCAGGCTCTGAGTGACACCAAGCGCAATCTGATCCAGAGCGTCGGCATCAACTGGCACCGCGGCGCAGTCTAAGCGATGAGGTGGCGAGGGGCGTCCGCCTGGGCGGCGTGGCCCGGCCCGAGGCGCCTAAGATCGCGATGAATGCTCAGGGAGGAGACAATGCTTCAGGTTGAGACGGCTTTGCTCGGTTTTCCCCGCGTGGGTGCCGACCGTGAGCTGAAACGCGCTCTCGAGGCCCACTGGCAGGGACGAACGACGGGCAGCGAGCTTCGCCGGGTGGCCCGAGATCTCCGCCGCCGGCATGTCGAGGGAGCCCATGCGGCCGACGTCGACGTCATCCCGTCGAACGATTTCTCGCTGTACGACCATGTCCTCGACACCGCCGTCATGCTCGGCGCCATACCCGAGCGATTCCGCGATTCGGGGCTGAACGGTGACGAGCTCTATTTCGCGATGGCACGGGGCACCAGAGAGGTCAGGCCGCTGGAGATGACCAAGTGGCTCGACACCAACTACCACTACCTGGTTCCGGAGTTGAGCGCCGACACCGCCTTTGCGCTGCGCGCCGACAAGCCACTCGAGGAGTTTGCCGACGCCCTCTCCTGGGGAGTCCGAACCCGCCCGGTGATTCTCGGCCCCGTATCGTTCCTGCTGTTGGCCAAGTCGGCCGGCGGCGCGGCGGCGCGGCTGGCCCTCCTCGACCGCATCCTTCCTCTGTATGAGGAGCTCCTCATACAGCTCGTCCGTGCCGGAGCTGGCGAGATCCAGATCGATGAGCCGTGCCTGGTTCAGGACCGCGTTGAAAGCGACCTCGCCCTTCTCGATGGCGCCTGGCGGCGGCTGGCCGCCGCCGCGCCCGACCTCGAGTTGAGCCTTGCCACCTATTTCGAGGGTCTGGGGGAATGGACCACTCGGGTCCTCCAGCTTCCCGCCGCCGAGTTCCACCTGGATCTTGTCCGGGCGCCGCAGCAGCTGGCCCCGGCCCTCGGGGCGCTCCCGGACGGTGCACGTCTGTCCCTGGGCGTGGTCGACGGGCGCAACGTGTGGGCGTCCGACCTCGACGCCGTCCTCACCCTCATCGAGCCGGCCATCGAGCAGCTCGGCGCCGAACGGGTTCGGCTGGCACCCTCGTGCTCACTGATGCATGTGCCCTATCGGGCCTCGCGAGAGGAGCGGCTCGATCCGGAGGTGCGATCATGGCTGGCCTTCGGGGAGGAGAAGCTGCTCGAGCTCCAGACCCTCAAGGCGGCTCAGGCCGCCGGCGGCGATGAGCGCCGCGACCTCCTCGCCGCCAACCGCCGCATCCTCGCCTCGCGTCGCGGATCGGCCCGGGTGCACGACCCATCGGTGTCCCGGCGCCTGCGGGCGGTGCGGCCCAACGACATGGAGAGACGGTCCGTCTACGCCGAGAGAGCCCCCCGCCAGGCGGATCTGCTGGGCCTACCGGAGCTTCCCACCACCACCATTGGATCCTTTCCCCAGACTCCCGAGATCCGCAGGATGCGCAGCTCCCTGCGACGCGGTGACACCTCTCCCCAGGAGTACGACGACTTTCTCAAGGGAGAGATACGCACGGTCATCGAACGACAGGAGGAGCTGGGGTTCGACGTCCTCGTTCACGGTGAGGCGGAGCGCAACGACATGGTGGAGCACTTCGCCGAGCACCTGGCGGGCTTTGTGATGTCGTCATTCGGCTGGGTCCAGTCCTATGGCTCGCGCTGTGTCAAGCCACCGATCCTGTACGGCGACGTCGCCCGGCCGGAGCCGATGACGGTGAGCTGGTGGGAATACGCTCAGAGTTGCAGCACCCGGCCGGTCAAGGGGATGCTCACCGGTCCGGTGACCATCCTCCAATGGTCCTTCGTGCGTGACGATCAGCCCCGAGAGGAGACCTGCCGCCAGATCGCCCTGGCCATCCGCGATGAGGTGCTCGATCTCGAGCGCGCCGGCGCCCGCGCCATCCAGATGGACGAGGCGGCCCTGCGCGAGGGCCTGCCCCTCAGGGGATCGGATCAGGATGCCTATCTTCGCTGGGCCGTGGACTGCTTCCGCCTGGCCTCCAACGGTATTGCCGACGAAACCCAGCTCCATTCCCACATGTGCTATTCCGAGTTCAACGACATGATCGAGCACATCGCCCGCATGGACGCCGACGTCCTGCTCATCGAGGCGTCGCGTTCGCAGATGGAGTTGCTCAACGCCTTCCGGGACTTCCGCTACCCCAACGCCATCGGCCCCGGCGTCTACGACATCCACT
>JBHELP010000217.1:0-9540 GCA_046263035.1 Candidatus Dormibacteria bacterium
AGCCAGGGCGACTGTTCGCCGGGATCGCAATGAGAGGCGCTGAGCCTGACTCGGTCAGCTCTCACCAGAGCCGTCATCGTCGACCGGTTGCGGGCCGCCGGCTGCGTCTTCGCCGAGGACGAGGCGCGATTGCTCATCGCCTCGGCGGCGACGCCCGTGGAGCTCGCCGCCATGGTGCGCCGGCGAGCCGGCGGCCTGCCACTCGAGCAGGTGATCGGCTGGGGAGAGTTCTGCGGTCTTCGAGTGGCGGTGGAACCGGGGGTCTTCGTTCCGCGGCACCGCAGCGAGCATCTCGCGGCTCAGGCAATAGCGCTCGCCTCGCCAGGCGCCGTGGTGGTCGACCTCTGCTGCGGCTCCGGCGCGCTGGGTGCGGCGCTCGCGGCCGCTCGGGAGGGGATGGAGCTGCACGCCGCCGACATCGATCCCTCCGCCGTGCGCTGCGCCCGACGCAACCTCGCCGGGGCCGGCGGCCACGTCCATGAGGGAGATCTCTTCGAGCCCCTGCCGGCGGCCCTGCGGGGGCGGGTGAACATCCTGGTCGCGAACGTGCCATATGTGCCCACGGAGAAGATCGGCCTCCTTCCGCGTGAGGCGCGGCTGTACGAGCCGAGGGTGGCGCTGGACGGGGGCGCCGACGGACTTGACGTTGTGCGGCGGGTGGCCGCGGCCGCGCCACGCTGGCTGGCGGCGGGCGGTCACCTGCTGGTGGAGACCGGCGAGGGGCAGGCACCGCAGGCGGCGGAGATCTTCGCCGGCAATGGACTGATCCCCTCGGTGTCACAGTGCGAGGACCTCGACGCCACCGTGGTCATCGGGCAGCAGCCCGCCTAGCAGCTGGGCAACGGCCGGATCTCGATGCCACCGTGGTCATCGGAAAAGCGGTTGCCGAAGCACCGGGCCCGGGCCAGACCCACCTCGCCCTCGGGCCGTCAGCCGGTGCACCTCCCGCTCAGCCCGTCAGCCGGTCCACCTCGGTGAGTTCGTCCTCGGTGAGGTCCCAGGCCGTGGTGGCAGTGGCGTTGGCGCGGACCTGAGCCGCCGAGGTGGCTCCTGCCACGACCGTCGCCACCCCTCGACGAGCGGCCAGCCACGACATCGACAGCTCCAGGAGGGTGTGGCCGCGCTCCTCGGCAAAGGCCGCCAGCCGCTCGACGGCTGCCAGCCGATCCTCGGCGACAACTCGCTCGGTGGGGTCGCCTCCCCGCCCGCCGAGCCGCGTTCCGGCGGGCACGCTCCGGCCCCGCCGGTACTTGCCGGAGAGCAACCCGGAGGCCAGGGGGTAATAGGGGATGAAGGCCAGATCCCAGCGCTCGCAGGTGGGCAGGACCTCTGGCTCCGGATCGCGGTTGAGCAGGCTGTACTCGTTCTCCAAAGCTGCCAGTGGACGCTGCTCCGGACCATGGGAGGCACTGGCCGCCTCCTCCAGGTCGGCGCCCTCGAAGTTCGAGCAGCCGATCTCTCGCACCAGGCCCTGGTCGACGAGCCTGCTCATCGCCCCCAGGGTATCGGCGACGGGGACGGTGGGATCGGGGTGGTGCAGCAGGTAAAGGTCGATGTGATCGGTGCCCAGGCGCTGGAGGCTCTGGGCGCAGGCCTGCGGTACCCAGGCAGGGTCGCCACCACTGAGACGCCCGGGGGGCCGCCGCATGCCGAACTTGGAGATGATCACCACGTCGTCGCGGTGCCCGCCGAGGGCACGGCCCAGGAATTCCTCGGAGCGGCCGTCGGCGTACAGGTCCGCGGTGTCGAATACCGTGATGCCGGCCTCTAGGGCAGCGCCGACAACCTCCCTGGAGCGCGCCTCATCGATCCGGCCGCCCAGATTGTTGCAGCCCAAACCCGCCACCGACACTTCCAATCCGCCGATCCTCCGGTTCACGGGTGCCATTATCATGGAACGTGATAGCGCTCAGTGTGGCTCGGCTTCGTCAGGCGGGCGTGGCTCAGGCGCCCCCAGCCGGGACCCCAGCGTGGGCGACGTCTGGGCCGCGGGACAGCTGCTCGCGGACCTCGGCCACGGCGCCGGCAAGGTCTGGCAGGGCACGGGTGATGCGCGGCGAGGCGAAGACGAACTCCACCCGTACCACCCTCCGCCCGGTGACACGCTCCAGAGCCAGGGCGTAGGCACCGCCCTGGAGGCGGTACCGCGCCGTGCGCCCCTCCACCTCACCGGCGCTCACGTCGTCGGTCTTGTGGTCGACCACCACCAGGGAGCCGTCCGGCTCCTCATAGACGAGGTCGATGAAACCCTCGAGGAGCACGCCGTCCAGGTGCACGCCCACGGGCAGCTCGCGCCAGTAGCGGCCACCCTGCAGGGCGCGCCGCACGGCCTCGCTGGCGCAGGCGACGCGCACGAGATTGGCGACATCCCCCTCCCGGCCGGCGATGCCCTCCACGGTGGCCTGGGCCCGCACCAGCTCCTCGAGACCGTCGAGCGTGTTCAGGTCGATCACCTGGAGCACGGCGTGAACCGCCCGCCCCAGCGACGTCCCCGCTCGCCCTCGGCGGTGGGCCGCCACGTCAGCATCGGCGGTGGCGAGCTGCTCGGGCTCGGCGGTCTCGCCTTGGTGGGCGATGCCCGTCGCGCTGCGGACGTCGAGCGCGCGATGGGCGGCGATGAGGCGGGCCCGGCGGGCAACCCACTCCTCCTCCTCGCGGCGGTGCTCCTCCGGGGTGCGCGACTGGGGACCGATGCCGTCGCCGGCGATGGTCAGCCGCGCAGGTCGTTCGCCGGTGTCCACGACGGGAACCTCACCGAAGGTCCGCAGGCTGTCCGCGAAGTCGGCGGCATGGCAGGAGCCCCGGCCACGACGGTACAGGGACAGGATGAGATGGTCCCGGGCTCGCGTCGTGGCCACGTACATCTGGCGCAGGCTCTCGGCCGTGTCCATCTCCTTCTCTCGACTTTTCTGATCGGCGAAGCGGGCCGTGCGGAAGTCACCGAAATTGAAGTCGAGACACTGCTCTCGGCGGTCGGGAATGCACGAGGGTGCCTGAAACTGACGGACAGACCCACAGCCGGTCAGCGCGATGATGGGAAACTCCAGTCCCTTGGCGCCGTGGATGGTCATGATCCGGACCGCCTCCTCGCTGGTGTCGACCGACGTCCCGCCCGAGTCCCTGACCTGGTCCCGTTGCAGTCCCTCCATCCAGTCGAGGAAGGCGCGCAGCGTGGTCCGCCCCGTGGCCGCGAAGGCCCGGGCGCGTGCCGCCACGTAGCGATACCGGCGCCACACCTCGCTGGGCCGCCGTTCGGCCGCCGCGGCGGCGACCAGCAGCCGGTCGCCGACGAAGGACTCGATCAATGCCGCCGGTGATGCCTCGTGACGCCGTTGGTGCAGCCGGTCCAGGCCGGCAAAGGCGGCGCGAATGCGCTCACCGTCTCCGTCCGCACTCCGCTGATAGTCGAGGCCACCGCCTGCCTCCCGCCAGCGCAGCAGCTCGACGTCGTCGACCCCGAAGGCCGGCGAGCGCAGTGCGGCGACCACCGCCACCTGGTCCGACGGGTCGTCGATGGCCCGAAGGCAGGAGACCAGGTCACGCACCTCCTGGGTGGCCACGATCAGGCTGCCGCTGGCGACCTGGTAAGGGACATCCTCGTCCTGAAGTGCCCGCTCCAGGCGGCGGAGGTTGGTACGGGTGGGGATGAGGATGCAGATGTCGTCCCAGCGTGCCGGCCGGGCCGTCCGGACACCGTCCGCAGAATCGTGCACGCTCCAGGCGTCTTCGACAGCATGTCGCACCGCGCGGGCAACATTGGTCGCCTCGGCCTGCCACACGTCGGGCATCTTGCTCGTCATCTCCTCGCCCATCCGCCACACCCCCGAGCCACTGCCGGCGTGGTGGGCGGTGAGGGGGACGTATTCAGGCTGAACCTGTTCGGCGGCCCTCATCACCAGTGAGAAATGATGGTTGATGAAGTCGATCACCCGCGGGACGGATCGGAAGTTCTCGGTCAGGTACAGGGTGGTGCCCCCGTTGCCGGCGATCGCCGTCTCCACCTCGGAATAGGCGGCGATGTCGCCGCGCCGGAAGCGATAGATGGACTGCTTGGGGTCGCCGACCAGGGTCAGCTTGCCGGGCACCAGCCGTGTGTTCCGCCAGTCCTCCGCGGGGAGCGATGCCGGCTCGGCGGAGAGCAGGAATGCCAGCTCCACCTGCAGCGGATCGGTGTCCTGGAACTCGTCGACGAGGATCCTGTCCCACCGGCTCTGGGCGGTACGCCGCACATCGGGGTGATCGCGGAGTAGATCGCGGGCCCCGGTCAGCAGGTCATGGAACGTGGCATCACCCCGGCGCCGCCGTTCGTCGACGCTGTCGAGCACCAGGTCGCGTAGCTCGACCAGCACCCGTGACAGGGCCTCCGTCCGATGCGCCGTGAGGCATCCAGCGGCCTCGCTCGCCGCGGCCCCGATACACGCCTTGATCGTTGTGCATGCATTGGCGCCGTCACGAAGACCCCAGTCCTGTGTCCTGCCCTTCTGGCCGACCTTGATCCTTTCGATCAACTGGAGGGCGACCAGCGCCGCGCTCTCCTCGTCCGCCTGACACAGCCGGCGGGCGGCGAACTGGACATCGACCACGACATCATGGAGAACGTCGGGCGCGTGGCAGAGGTCGAGCAACTCCTCGAGCGCGCACAGCTCCCTACCGAGGCGGTGGGCCATTTCCACCGCATCCGGCGGTGCCGGACAGGGCCACGAAGTCGTGCGGGTGAGAAGGTCGTGATTCTCCTCCAGCCCCGGGGTTGCGTCCAGGAGTGCCGTCGGCTTCAGCCCGAGGAGCGCGCGCTGCACCGTCCGTCCCGCGGGCGACTCGCCCTCGAGACCATCGAGCCAGCTGCGAAGCCGCTCCCTGAAGATCACCTGCTGCTCGATGTCATCGAGCACGGTGAACCCAGGCGGGAGACCGGCTTCGATGGGCCAGGTGCGCAGGAGAGCGGAGGCGAACCCGTGGATGGTGTCGATCCGGGCCGCATCCAGCCCCTCCACCGCCGCCTGCGCGCGCTCACGATCCTCCACGGTCCGGACCGCGTCATGGGCGGCCTTTTCCAGCTCCTTGCGGAGGCGCACCCGAAGCTCGGCGGCGGAGGCCTCCGTGAAGGTGATGGCGACCAGCCTGTCGATCTCCAGCCCGTCGATGACCAGCGCGACCACCCTCGAGACCACCGCGGTGGTCTTGCCGGTTCCGGCCCCGGCCTCGATGAAGAGGGTGGTGTCGAGGTCCGTGACCATGCGCTCGCGGACCTGCTGGTCCTGGGGAGGTGCGCTCATCCCGGGTCCACGGCGTTGAGGCTCAGCCGGGAGTGGAGCCGGGAGGCCGGATCCTCCCTTTTGCGCTCCCATGCGGCATCGCGCCCGGAGGGGCAGATGCGATCGAAGGGGCACCATCGGCAATTGTCCCAGCAGGCCCACCAGTCATCAAACTCGCCGGGTGCCTGGGGAAAGGCACCGGTCCGCACCCCCTGGTCGATGTCGTTGACGACCTCCGCCAACGCTGCGCTGACCCGCTCGGTATGGGGCACGGACAGCTTCGCGAATCCGCCCTTGGCGCTTATGAACCAGTACATCGACTCCACGTCCCGGATCGGCTCGCCGGTCTCCGCGGCCCACCGGCGCACCGCCTCTGCATAGACGGCCAGCTGCACCTTCCGGCCGCCAAGAAGAAGGTTCTCGGCCTCAGGCTTGTCCTTCTCCACCCGGCCGGTCTTGTAGTCGATGACCTGAGCTCGGGTGCGCTCCAGGTTGATGTCGACCCGATCGATGACACCGTGGAGCCGGACCTCGCGGCCATCCTCCAGGAGGATGACCGGCGCCGGCCACGACCCCTCGCCGAAGCCAAAGGACTGCTCGAAGTGCTGGGGCATCATGGCCTGGTCGCTACGCTCGGCGTCGTCCTCGCTCAGGGCGGTATGAAGGTCGCGCAGTATGGCGGCGCGGATGTTCTGCCAGATCAATCGGTTGCCGGTGACGCCGCGATGCTCTTCCCAGGACCATGAAGCGGACGTTGACGAACGAGGAGGCGGCCAGCCGTCGCCTCAGATAGAGAGCCGCATACTGCGATGGAGCCACCACCGTCAGCGGCGCCAGTGGGTCATCCGCCTGTGCCGCCCGCATCCGGGATGCGAGCCAGGCGACCCCGGCGGGGCCCGGCCGCACGCGAGAGACGGTCAGGGTCATGAATGCATCCTTCTCATGGTGCACGGCATGATGAGGCGTCCCGGCGACGAGTGTAGGGCGCCCAGGCACCGCGCCGCGGCTGGATCAGCACCGACAGAATGGTTGATGAGGACACCAGAGCCTGGACGGCAACTGTCATCCGTACCGGCCATGATCAGGAGGCACTTCAATGGGCAGCTCATCTGGAGTCAGTGATCGCAAATGGGGCGACGTCGACGAAGCCGATTACGCGGATGCGGACGAGTACTGCACGGCGTGTCTCATCGACCTCAACGAGTCGGGGGAACGGCGAGCCAAGGACCGGTGCAAATTGCCGGTGTATGAGCCCAAGAAGCTCGGCGGCCGCCTCAACCGCAACGCCGTGCACGCGGCTGGCAACCACCTGGTGGGCGGCCGTGGAGGCGTCAAGGCTCCCGAGGAGGCGGAGCGCAAGGCCGCCCGCAAGCTCATGCAGCTCTACCGCCAGATCGGCGACGAGGCGCCGGAGTCGCTCCGCGAGCTCGCCCGGTAGTTCGATCACACCGGGTCAGGATCCCGGCCATGGAGGGCCGGACGGTCGCCTGTTCCCGCCGACACAAAGCTGACTTCGACCACCTCGGGCGGCGGTGTGATCGCGGCTCAGCGCGTGCCGATGCTCAGGCGGCTGACACCGCCGGTGATCTCCAGCTCGTAGCGATCGTCTCCCTCGCCCTGGTCGCGCGATTCGAGGCGGACGTTGCCTGCGAAAGCACCGAACTCCTGGTCGTCCAGCACCAGCTTGCTGGCCCCTCCGCGAACCTGAAGGCTGAGCGCAGAGCCGGCGGGCCGGCGCACCGTCATCTTGCTGATGCCCCCGGTGAGGCGCAGGGGCACCACACCGGTGGGTGCAGCGAGATCGAGCTCCATCTCACTGATGCCGCCGCGCACCTCGAGCGAGTGAAGGCGGAGCTGTTGAAGGTCCCCCGTCCAGCGGTGAACGCCACCGCGTATCTCCAGCTCCCAGGGGATGGTGGGGTTGAGGCTGAACCGCGAGGCCCGGGGCCGCCCCTCGAAGAGACCGAATCGACGGTACTGAACGGTGATCGTTCCATCGTCGACCCGGATCTCGGGCACCGTCCCCTCGAAATGGGCGCTGTAGAGGTCAGCACCACCCGCGGAACCATCGATGCTGACGTGACTGACTCCGCGGGAGAACAGAATTTTGCCCGCGGTGGCGTGGCCGAGGGGAGCGGAGGCGTCGCCGGAGCTTCCGGCGGACTGCCTGGTGGCGGCGATCTGGTTATGAATCACGGGATGGCTCCTTTTCAGATAGTCGATGACGAATTCCAGCTGCGTGTCGGTGTATGAGGCCTGCGGGTGCGCCCCGCCTCGGGCGAGGGCCTCGAAGACGGCGCCGAACTCGGGGGCGCGACGGCTGAACTCCTCATCGGAGAGGGCCTGGACGATGACCCGCCGCCGGTCCTGGCGGTCCTTTTCGCGGCGCACTAGCGTGGCCTGCTCCAGACGGTCGATCACCCCGGTCACAGCCCCCGTGGTCAGCGCCGTGCGATCGGCCAGCTCGCCGGCGGTCATGGCGCCGGCCGAGGTGAGGATGCTGAGGCACTGCAGGTCGGTGGTGTTGACGCCGAGACGATCGGCGATGGCCTGGCTGAGGAGGAGAAGTTCGCTGCCGAGGTGGCGCCACTCTCGAGCCAGGGCCTGCTCCAGGTCCTCCCGGCGACCCGTGTTGGACATCGTTTCCCCATAATCATCTTAGTGCGCGATATACTTAGACGACTAAGATACATGGCAACATGAGGAAAAGTCAACGTCTGGCTTTCTTTCCCGGGCAGCGCGGTGGCCATTCAGTGCCTCATGGCGTCCCGCTCCGACTTGCCTCCCCCAAGATCGGCTGGCATCTTGCGCCGGGGCCGCTGCGGGGCACGTCGCCACCTGCCTGCATCGTGTGCCGGGGCACGGCGCCACCGGCCGGCCTTATGGGCGCCGCGGCACGTCGCCACCGGCCGGCGGTATGCGCCGGGGCCCGGCGGAGCCCGTCGCCACCCTCCGGCGGCATGGGCCGGTGCGCCGGCCGGTCCGGACCTGTCGATCCGGCCCGCTACCGTTCGTGTAGAGGGTGAACAGCCGGATACAGCTCCGGTGCAACGTCACGGAGGAACTCGGATGACTCAGTACCTGCTCAGTGTCCAGATGGTCGACGGCGAGGCCCCGCCTACCGGGGAGGCGACCCAGAAGATGTACAGGGATGTGGACGCCGTCAACGAGGAGATCAGGGCAGCCGGCGCCTGGGTCTTCGCCGGCGGCCTGCACCCCGCTGATACGGCCACCGTGGTCCGGGTGAGGGACGGAGACGTGGTAACGACCGACGGACCCTTCGCCGAGGGCAAGGAGCACATCGGCGGGTTCTGGGTGATCAAGGCCGACGACCTGGATGCCGCGCTGGCCTGGGCACGGAAGGCGACGGTCGCCTGCGGCGCACCGGTCGAGGTGCGTCCCTTCCAGGACGACCCGGAAGGCTGACCGGCGGGGTGCCGGCCTTCGGGGCCTCCGAGACCGAACGTGTCTTTCGCGAGCACTACGGTCGAACGGTGGCCGTCCTGGTCCGTCAATTCGGCGACATCGACATCGCCGAGGAGGCGGTCCAGGACGCGTTCACCGCGGCGGTGCAGCGCTGGCCGTCCAGCGGGGCGCCACCGAGCCCAGAGGGATGGATCATCACCACCGCCCGCAACCGGGCCATCGATCGCCTGCGACGGGAGGCCAACCGTCAGGACCGGCACGCTCAGGCCCTCCTCGTGCACGCCGTCGCCGAGCCGCGCCAGGAGGGCCCGGTGCGTGACGACCGGCTCCGCCTGATCTTCACCTGCTGCCATCCGGCGCTGGCTCCGGAGGCGCGGGTCGCCCTGACCCTCCGTCTCCTCGGAGGGCTCACCACCGCGGAGATCGCCCATGCCTTCCTGGTCCCCGAGCCGACGATGGCCCAGCGGCTGGTTCGGGCCAAGAGCAAGATCCGCGGCGCCCGAATCCCCTACCGGATACCCGCCGAGCCCGATCTTCCCGAGCGCCTGCCCGCAGTGCTGGCGGTGGTCTACCTCATCTTCAACGAGGGCTACGCGGCCAGCTCCGGTGAGCGGCTGGTCCGCGACGACCTCTGCCACGAGGCGATCCGGCTCGGCCGGCTGCTGGCCCGCCTAATGCCTGACGAAGCCGAGGTGATCGGCCTGCTCGCGCTCATGCTCCTCATCGAGTCGCGCCGGGCCACGCGCACGACGCCCGAGGGCGACCTGGTGCTGCTGGCCGACCAGGACCGGGAGCGCTGGGACCAGGGCCTCATCGGGGAGGGCCAGAGCCTCGTGCGTCGCTGCCTGGAGCGCAACCAGCC